>JAYTAU010000803.1:0-5910 GCA_043737375.1 Planctomycetia bacterium | reverse complement strand
AAGGCGAGCGCTGCCAGGCAGACGCGGCCGAGCGTTGCTTTCGCCGTGCGTTGGAATTGCAGCCCACAGCTCGCGAGTTGCACAACTCGTTGGGGGTGATGCTGGCCGATCAGGGGCAATTGGACGCGGCGATCGCTTGCTACGATCGCGCCATTGCGATCGCCGGCTCACTGCCTTATCCGGTAGCGCAAAGCAATCGCGCGCTGGCAAAACTGCAACTCGGTCGATATGCCGAGGGCTGGGCCGATTACGAACAACGCTGGCATGGAATCGAAGTCGGCCGCGCTCCGGTTAACGTGGCTCCGGTTTGGGACGGAGCATCGCTCGACGACCAGACGATTCTGATCCACGGCGAACAAGGCATCGGCGACGAAATCATGTTCGCCTCGTGTTATGAAGCAATGATTCGGCAAGCGCGCAAAACCGTGATCACTTGCGAGCCGCGATTGGACCGTTTGTTTCGACGATCGTTCCCGTCGGCGTTGGTGTTGAGCGTGGTTCGCGGGCTGGAACAGAACTGGAAGCTACCGGCACGGTTGGCCGTCGATGTGCAAATTGCCGCGGGCAGCTTGCCGCTGCACTTGCGCCGCAATGTTACCGAATTTCCTCGGCAACAACAGTATTTGATTCCCGACCCGACGTTGGTCGGCACCTGGCAACAACGCCTGGCCGAAAGCGGCGCAGAGCCGAAGGTCGGTATCTCGTGGCGCGCCGGCGATAAGCCCAAGGATCGCAAGCTGCGTTCGATGATGCTCAAGCAATGGCTGCCGATTTTACAAACTGCCGGCGTGCTATTCATCAATCTGCAACATGGCGATTGCCGCGCCGAACTGGCCGAACTGCGCGCCCAGGGCATCACGATTCATGATTGGACCGACGCCGATAATCGCAACGACCTCGATGGATTAGCCGCGCGAATGGCCGCGCTCGACCTGATAATCTCGGCGGGCAACGCCAACGTACATCTGGCCGGCAGTTTGGGAGTCCCTTGCTGGTCGCTGTTGCCGTGTCACGGCGGTTGGCGCTGGCTCGCCGGGGCGACCGAAACGCACTGGTATCGCAGCGTGCGATTATACCGGCAAACGCGATTGCACGATTGGAATGGTGCGATTGGGCGGGTCGGGCAAGAATTGCTGGATTGGATTAGGCAGCGGGACGAAAGAACTACGATGTCGCCGCTTCGCGCGCCGCACTGGGCGAAAGTCGAATATCGAAATTCAAATGACGAAGGAATCTCGAAAGTCAAGGCAAGCTAAACCGCAAGCGCGGCTCAACGAACCACAAAGAATTTGTCAGTCTTAGCTGTTCGGATTTCCTACTGACTCCTAACTCCCAGCCCCTGACCCCCGATCCCTAACCCCTTAGTTCATGGGTCGCATCACTTCCAGCACGGGTTTGGCCACCGGTTTTCCGATTCAGGAAACCGTGGACAAGTTGATTGCGCTGCAAGCGCGCCCGCGCGATTTGCTGATCACCCAAACCAAAAAGATCGATCAACAACGAACCGCCATCACCTCGCTCACCGCGCAGTTGATCGCCATCCAGATCAATTCCAAGCGCTTCGCGGCCGAGAGCGTCTACAAACAACGAACCGTAACCAGCGGCGACAGCACACTGCTCGACGCGGTCTCGACCGGCACGCCCGAGGTCGGGCAGTTCCAATTTACGCCGATCCGCAAGGCGCAAAGCCAGCAGTTACAAAGCTCGCGGTTTACCAGCAATACTCAGCCGATTGGTGCCGGGTCGTTTTCGTTTCGGTTCGGCGGACAGGTCGATCATGCGGCCGAGCTGGACCTGCTGGGCGGCGGCGCGGGCTTCTCGCGCGGTAAGATTCGCGTCACCGATCGCAGCGGCGCGACGGCCGACATCGACCTGCGCTACGCGCGCGACATCGACGACGTACTCGACGCGATCAATGAAAACACGACCATCAAGGTACAGGCCAGCGCACACAACGACACACTGCGCTTGACGGATCAAACCGGTCAGACGCTCTCGAATCTCAAGGTCGAAGAGCTCAATGGCACTACCGCGGCATCGCTCGGGTTGGCCGGAATCAACGTTGCGGCGAACACCGCCACCGGGCAAGACGTGCTGTCGTTGTTCGAGGATCTGACGCTGCAGCATCTCAACGACGGGTTAGGTGTGCGATTCGACGGTGCGTTGGGCGATTTGCGAGTTACGCTGCGCGACGGTAGCCGGGTGAATCTGGATTTCGACAAACTGACGTCGACCGGCACCAACGCACGCGGCACCACCACGGCGGCCAACGGCGTCAATGCGCAACTCACATTCACGGCGGTCGAACCGGGCCCCGAATTAGACGGTGTGGCGATTTCATTCATCGACGACGGTTCGATCACTGCGGGCAGCGAGGTCGTCGAGTACGACGCGCTGGCCAAAACACTGGCCTTTCGGATCGATGCCGGCGCTACTACTGCCGATCAAATCATTGCGGCACTCGGACGCGATCCAGAAGCATCGGCCGACTTTATCGCCTCACGCGCAACGCTCGGCGACGGCACCGGCATTGTGACCAGCGCCGACACCGCGACGGCCACCGGACCGCAGGCCTCGGGCACGACCGCCGGCGGCGGAGGTCCACAAAGCAAGTTGTTTTTCAAAGCGCGAACCGGCGGCGGCGAGTTCGACAACGTGGCAATTCGCTTCGTCGACAATGCCGGCGTTTCGCAGGGAAACGAAACCGTTGCTTATGACGACAGTAACCCTTTGAACAAACAGTTGATCTTTCAGATCGATGCCGGCAACACCAGGGCCAACGACATCGTCGCGGCGCTGACCGGCGACCCGGCGGCCAATGCATTGTTCTCGGTCGAACATTTCGGTAGCAGTTTGGGCACGGACCCTGTACTGGTGACCGACACCGCTTACACCAGCGGCGGAGCGCTGGTCGCCGCATCGACTGCCGCCGATGAAATCACACTCAAGCAAGTGCTCGATGCACTGAATAACGCCGCTCCGGGTAAAGTGTCCGCCGGCATCGGTCCGAACAGCCAGTTGGTGCTGACCGATCTGACGGTCGATGCGGGTTACTCTTTCAAAGTCGAGCAACTCAACGCGTCGCACGCGGCCGAGGATTTGGGATTGAATGTCGACGCCAGCGGCGGCACCATTACCGGACGAAGGCTGCTATCGGGCCTGAAAACGTCGTTGCTGAGTCAACTCGACGGCGGACGGGGCCTCGACGATCTGGGGCTACTCAGTTTGACCGATCGCAGTGGTGGCACGGCCAACGTCGATCTGTCGGCGGCCGAAACCGTCGACGATATCATCGAAGTCATCAACACCGCGGGCGTGGGGATTTCGGCGCGCATCAACGACGCGCGCAACGGCATCTTGCTGACCGACACCACGGGCGCGACGACCGGCAACTTGATTGTTGCCAATGGCGACGGCACAACCACGACCGCCGATCGGTTGGGCATCGCCATCGATGCGGCCATCACGAAAAAGTCGAGCGGCAGCCTGCGGTTGCAAGTCGTCAACGAGAACACGCTGCTGAGTTCGTACAACGGCGGCGGTGGAGTGAGTCAGGGGACGATTCGATTCACCGACAACACCGGCCGCTCGGCCACTTTGAATATCGACGGCAACACCAAGACCATCGGCGAGGTGATCGACAAGATCGATCAACTAGGCTTGGCCCTGGATGCGCGTATCAACGAGGCCGGCGACGGAATCGTGATTGTCGATAAAGCGGGCGGCGGAACGACTTTCAAGATCGAAGAGGGCAATGGCACGGTCGCGCGCGATCTGCGACTGCTAGGCGAGAAGACCACGATCGACATCAACGGCACGCCGACCCAGGTGATCGACGCTTCGACCACGTTCAAGCTGACGCTCAGCGCAACGGACACGCTGCAAGACCTGTCGTTGAAAATCAACGCCTTGAACACCCGCGCGCGTTCGTCGATCTTCAGCGACGGGTCGAGCGTCAAGCCGTACCGCTTTACGCTGTTCAATCAGAACACCGGTTCGGCGGGCGAGATTTCGTTCGACACTTCCGAAGCCGCGTTCACACTCGACGAAACCATCAAAGCCCAAGACGCCGTGTTGCAGATCGGTTCGCCCGAGAGCGGCGGTGTGTTGGCGTTTTCGAATACGAATGAATTCAAGGGACTGCTGCCGGATGTCTCGCTGACGGTCAAGGGCTCGTCGCTGACTCCGGTCACGGTCAACGTCAATCAGACCGATGCCAGTCTGGTGACGGCGGTCAAGGATTTTGTAACCAGTTACAACGCGCTTCGCGGCAAGCTGGGCGAGCTGACCAAATATGATAGCGAGTCGAACACGGCGGCGATTCTGCAGGGCGATGCGCGGCTGCTGCGCGTCGAATCGGATCTCAATCGACTGGTCTCGGGCAGAACATTCGGGGCCGGACAGTTTCAGTCGCTCGAATCGCTGGGCATCAGTCTGAAAGACGATGGCACACTCAAGTTGGATGAAGAAAAACTCAAGGCAAAATTTGCCGAAAGTCCCGAAGAAATCAAGCAATTCTTCTCGAAGAAAGATGTCGGGCTGTCGGCCCGATTCGATAAATTGATCGATCAATTGGCGGGCATCGGCGAGTCGGTATTGATCGGACGAATTTCGGTGCTATCGCGCAAGATTGAAGTGAACACGCAGCGCGTCAATTTTTTCAACGCGCGGTTGGAAGCATCGCGACAAAAACTTACTCGCAGTTTCGAGCGCTCGGAACTGATCATTTCGAAACTGCAAAGCAGCTTGGGCGCCATTAACTCGCTGAGCCAATTCCAATTTCCGCAGAATTGACGACTGATAAATACTTAGGGACGACCGAAAAATAACTTCTCCAAAAATCCTTCTCCCTCCGGGAGAGGCAGCGAGGGACGAGAGGTGAGGGTCGTAAAAATCGGGAAGTTATTTTTCGATCGCTCCTTAGACGACTAAGATTTATTTAGCCTGCCGTGATTACACGTCAGGGTGCCGGGCGAACAAAGTGTATTTGTCGGCTGTTGCGTCCGATTAAATTTTAGAATACGCATGTTGCCCCGGCGTAGTCACCGGGGGCTAAGTATCCGCGAAAGGAATCCCCATGCACGCCCAAGCTCGCGACGAATATCTGGTCACCGAGGTTCTCACCGCACCGCCGCAAAAACTGCAGCTCATGCTATTGGATGCCACGTTGCGTTTTGCCGCGAAAGCGCAGGAGCATTGGCGAACCGGGCAGAATGTCGAAGCCGGCGAAGCCCTGCTTCGCTGCCAAGAGATCGTCACCGAGATCATGGCCGGCATCCAGCCGGACATTGATAAACCGCTGACCAGTCGGGTCTCGGCGATCTATGCGTTTATCTTTCGTTGCCTGGTCGAAGCACATCTGCATCGCGACGAAGCCAAGCTGGCCGAAGCCGTCTCGATCGTCGAAATCGAACGCGAAACATGGCTGCAGGTTTGCATTCAACTGGCCGGCGCGGCACCGCTGCGACCAATGGACGCGGGCCTAACGATGTCGAGCTTCTCGTTGGAGTGCTAAGAAAAACATGTGGAAAACCCGCCTGTAGGGAACGTGCCTCTGTGCCGTTCCGGAACCTGCGTCGCGCCGGAATGCCACAGAGGGCATTCTCTACAGTAATACGACTACACGCTCCTCCGACTTTGCGGATTTTTCCGTCAACTCCGGTCATGCGTCGTACCGAAGATGATTGCGTGGCAAATCACCGGGTGTGTGCCATGCGATGCCTTGTGCCACTGGCTCCGCCCGTGTTGTGCTAGCAAGCCATCGAATTTGCATTGATCAGGCTTGCCCATAGTCAGCAAGCCATCGCCAGTTGTCATCCAAGGATTGACTGCCATGCTGCGGATCTTCATTGGTTGGGATTCACGCTTTACCGAACCGGCAGAAGTGCTTCGCTACAGTTTGTTGAAGCA
>JAYTAU010000802.1:0-5922 GCA_043737375.1 Planctomycetia bacterium | reverse complement strand
GTGCCCGTTGAGCAGTTGCGCCGCCTGATAGGGAACGATGCGCCCCATTGCAACCAGCCGGTCGGCCAGACGTTGATCTTCGGCAGTCGGGCGATCGGTCGGTTGTTCGGCGGACAACAAGTTCAGCGGCGGCGGCAGCGCGTCGATTTGCCGCTGCGCTTCGTCCAGATCGGCCTGCGTCAACAGACCGCTAGCCAAGGCGCATTTTCGAAACGGAGGTCGATGGTAAGTTGTCACTGCGCGCTGTAAAATCCAAGGTAAACATGCCGAATCATGCAGTGTGGTCAAAGCCGTCGTGCGCTTCAACCTGTAATAAACCACTGAGACACGGAGTCACGGAGAAGCAATGCCCAACTGGTGGGATGATAACGATCAAGCCGAAGATATCAGCTGGGTGTATTGCTCGTTCACAATTGGCGATAACGGCGCTTTGCCAGAACCATTACTAGTTCTTGTTCTCCGCGTCTCCGTGACTCCGTGGTTCGTCCGAATTGATTGAATCGGTGATGCCGAACGATCGCCAGCTCGCCGGCAACGGCGCGACAAATTGCAGACGTTCTTTGCTCACGGGGTGGTCGATCACGAGCCGTCGAGCATGTAATGCGATTCCGATCGCAAACGTCTGCCGCGCGCCGTATTTGCGGTCGCCCAACACCGGCCAACCGCGCGACGAAAACTGTACGCGGATTTGATGCTTACGGCCTGTGAGCAGATCGATTTCGACCAGTGAAGTCGACGAGTCGTTCAGCATTTTTGTGCGTCGGTAGCTGAGCCGCGCTTCTTGCGCGCCATCGACCGACGACGCTACCGCGCGCATGCGATGGGCCTGCTCGTCTTTGATCAGCCAATCGGTCCAGGTCGCACTCGTCGGCTCGACAACCCCTTCGACCACCGCCCAATAGGTTTTTTCTACCGTGCGCTGTCTGAATTGTTCGGTCAGTCGCGCGGCGGCCTTCGACGTGCGAGCCAGCAGCAATACGCCTGAGACGAACGCATCGAGCCGGCTCATCACGCCCAGATAGACGTTGCCCGGCTTGTTGTACTTGCGTTGCAGATATTCTTTGGCGAGTTTCGCAATGCTGGCTTCGTCGTTCGCGACGCCGATAGTCGCCACGCCGGCGGGTTTATTGACCACCAGCAGATGGTTGTCTTCGAACAGAATCGAAAGCGGGTGCGACAATGGCGGGCGAGTTAGACCCGGTCTGCAGACCGGGAAGTAGATGAATTGTTGACGATTGACTTAAGACGATTAAACGTCGCATGCAACAGCAAATCGGCACAGCCGGGGTAAATCCGACCGCTCGCAATACAACGGTCGCGCTCGCAGGCCCTCACCGCTCGTTCCTCGCCGCCTCTCCCAGAGGGAGAGGGACTTTTCGATTCGGACTCCTCCCCACATTCTACCTCCTTCAGTCATCCATTCCTTTACTGACTACAACTTCCAACCGTCTTCCAAGATCGCCCCTTTTTGCACCACGACCAGCCCCTGGCAAATCATGGCCTGCTCGGTTTCCGGCGAGCTTTCGAGTCCCTCTGAATTGAGGATTCTCACGTGGCGACCGATGTGGCAATTCTTGTCGACAATCGCGCGATCGATGATCGATCCTTCACCGATGCCCAGCGTGGCATGGCCGACCGCATGATCCTGATTGATTTGTGTCGGCGACTGATACTCGTCGTTGCCCATGATGATCGAATTGCGAATCACGACGTTGCGGCCGATCTTGCAACGCAGACCGATCACGCTGTTTTCGATCACGGCGCCTTGCTCGATCACGCAACCATCGGACACCAGACTGTTGTTGATCGTCGCCCCTTCGATGCGCGAAGGGGGCAGGAACCGCGCGCGGGTATAAATCGGTGCTTCGGCCGAGGCCAACTCGAACGGGGCGTTGGCTTTCGCCAAGTCCAGGTTGCATTCGTAAAACGATTTGATCGTGCCGATGTCTTCCCAGTAGCCGTCGAACAAGTGCGCCTGCACCTTACGTGATCGGATCGAGGCCGGAAAAATCTCTTTACCAAAGTCGTGGTAATCGGTCTTGGTCAGCACATCGATCAGCGTATCGCGTTTGAACAAATAGATGCCCATGCTGGCCAACAGATCGCGGCCCCGGCTGGGAATGCCGCGACTGTCGATCCACTCGGGCGACATTTTGACCATGTCCATTTCGGCCGGGGTTTTGGGCTTTTCAAGGAAACCCTGAACGCGCCCCGTTTCGTCGGCGCGCATGATGCCGAATCCCGACGCTTGTTCGCGCGTAACCGGCATCGCGCCGATCGTCACGTCGGCACCGGCTTCTTGATGGGTGCGCAACATGTCGGCATAGTTCATGCGGTAGAGCTGGTCGCCGGAGAGAATCAACACGTACTCAATCTCGGACTGTTGCAAATATCGCACGTGCTGCCGCACGGCGTCGGCGGTACCTTGATACCAGTCGGAGCTTTCGTTGGTTTGCTGGGCGGCCAATATTTCGACAAAGCCGCCGGTGTACGGATCGAAGGTGTAGGTGCGGCGAATGTGCCGGTGCAAACTGACCGAGTTGAATTGCGTGAGCACGTAGACGCGGTTTACGCCCGAGTTGATGCAGTTCGACAGCGGAATGTCTATCAGCCGGTACTTGCCGGCCAGCGGCACGGCCGGTTTGGAGCGGTAGCGGGTCAGCGGATAGAGTCGAGTGCCGCGACCACCGCCAAGCACCAAGGCCAAGACATTCCGCATAGGGAGCAATCCTTCAGGCTAGACGAGACACGCGAACCCCGACACCACCACACGACGACCACATCGAGTCAAGATTAACCACGAAATACACGGAATACACGAAAATAAAATTGAAGGAAGAGTTGCCCCCAATGCAGGGATTCAACCTATTCATCTCTGGCGTAAGTTGATGGCTGCGATTCGAAGGCAGTTCAATCAAATAGCTTCTGTCTTCTTTAGTGTGTTTCGTGTATTTCGTGGTTCAACTTCCTGCATTGCGTGGTCTACCGCACGACGAAGTTGACCAACTTGCCCGGCACCACGATCACTTTAACCACCGTTTTGCCCACAAGCAATTCTATCGTCCGCTCGTCGGCTCTCGCGGCGGCTTCGATCGCAGCCACGTCCGATTCTGCGGAAACTGAGATCCGACTACGCAACTTGCCATTCACTTGCACCGGAATCTCGACCGTGTCTTCCTTCAGGTACTGCGGGTCGACCGCCGGCCAGGGTTCATAAGCCAGCGTATCGGCATGCCCCAACAGCTGCCACAACTCTTCGGCAATATGCGGAGCGAACGGTGACAGCAGCAGCACGAACTGCTCCATCACCGCTTGCGGGCGGTGCTCCTGTTTGGTGAAGTAGTTGGTGAATTCCATCATTTTGGCGATGGCAGTATTGAGCGACAGTTGCTCGATGTCGCGCGTCACGCCAGCAATCGTTTTGTGCAACACGCGGTTTTGCTCAGGCGTGGCGTCCACTTTTTGCACCGCCGGATTCAGCTCCAGCGTTTCCAGCCGGTCGGCCACGATCAACCGCCATGCCCGATCAAGAAATCCGCGCACGCCATTCACACCGGTCATGCTCCACGGCTTAGTCGCTTCCAACGGGCCCATGAACATTTCGTACAACCGCAGCGAATCGGCGCCGTATTCGCGCACGACCACGTCCGGATTGACGACGTTGCCACGGCTCTTGCTCATCTTGTAGGCGCGGCTATCGACCCGAATGGCCGACTGGCTGCTCAACACAAAATGATCGCCCTGCTTTTCGACCTGCTCGGCCGGAATTTTGACAGCCTTGACGACGACGCCCGACTTTTTATTGACCGGTTGATTGTTCTCGTCGAGCCGCACCTCGGCCGCCGACAAGTAGCCCCCTTCCTCTTTGCGATAGCCGGTGAATTCCATCTCGCCCAGGATCATCCCCTGGTTGACCAGCTTCATAAACGGTTCGGGCTGGCTGACATGCCCACGATCGAATAGCAGCTTGTGCCAGAACCGCGAGTAGAGCAGATGCAGCACGGCATGCTCGGCCCCGCCGATGTACAAATCGACCGGCATCCACGCCTGTTCGAGCTCGGGGTCGATCAGCCGCGTGGAATTCTTCGGATCAATGTAGCGCAAAAAATACCAGCACGAGCCGGCCCATTGCGGCATGGTGTTGGTTTCGCGTTTGTAGCGGCGACCGTCGATGGTGACGTACAGCCAGTCGGCCGGAGCTTTTTCGAGCGGTGGCTCGGGCCGGCCGTGCGGTTTGAAATCTTCGAGCTCGGGCAGCGGCACGGGCAACTGCTCGGCGGGGACTGCGCGAATGTTGCCGGTCGGCTGGTCGTTGGCATCGAGCTCGTGAAGGATCGGAAACGGCTCGCCCCAAAAGCGCTGGCGACTGAACAGCCAATCGCGCAGCTTGTAGTTGACGCTCGCCCGGCCGATGCCCTGCGCGGTGATGTCCTGGGCGATGCGCGTTTTGAATTCGGCGGTCGTCAGGCCGTTGTACGGACCGGAGTTGATGGCGGTGCCGTCAGCGACGAACGCGACAGCATCGCCCTTTTGTTTAGCCGTCGCCGGTAAGGCGATGGTCGGTTCGGCGACGACCGCGATAATTGGCAATCCAAACTGCTTGGCAAATTCGAAGTCGCGCTCGTCATGCGCCGGCACGGCCATGATCGCGCCGGTACCGTAGCTGATCAGTACATAGTCGGCGATCCAAATCGGTATCTGCTCGCCGCTGACCGGGTTAAATGCGTAACTGCCGGTAAACACACCGGTCTTGCTCTTGGCCAGTTCGGTGCGATCGAGATCGCTCTTGCTCGCGGCATCGTCACAGTACTTTTTAACGGCCGCCGCTTGCTCGGGCGTGGCCAAGCGATCGACGAACGGATGCTCGGGCGCGATGACCATGTACGTCGCGCCGTAAAGCGTATCGGGGCGGGTCGTGTAGATTCGCAAAACATCATCAGCTGGCTTCCGCGGAAAGCGGCCAGTGTTGCCCTGCGTCGAGTTCTCGGTCGCTCGCCCGGTTTTCCAATCGTTGAACTTCTCGCGCGGGCCGATATAAAAATCGACCTCGGCGCCGGTGCTGCGACCGATCCAATCGCACTGCAATTTTTTGATGCTGGCGGGCCAATCGAGCGGACCAAGATCGCGCTCCAGTCGATCGGCATAGGCGGTGATTCGCAGCATCCACTGCTTCAGCGGAATTCGCACCACGGGGTGGCCGCCGCGCTCGCTCACACCCCCTTGCACTTCTTCATTGGCCAATACCGTGCCCAGCGCGGGGCACCAGTTGACCGGTGCTTCGTGCAGATAGGCCAACCGAAATTCGTCTTGATAGCGCCGCGTCGTGTCCGCGCCCTGTAATTTTATATCGGCGGGGATCGGCAGCTCGGCGATCGGTCGACCGCGACCGAAGTGCTGATTGCCGGCGCTGTCGGACCATTCGCACAACGGGTCGTACCAGGTATCGAACAGCTCCAGAAAAATCCACTGCGTCCAACGCACGTAGTCCACGTCGGTCGTCGCCAGCACGCGGTCCCAGTCGTAGCTGAAACCGAGACTCTTCAACTGGCGCGTAAAGTTGGCAATGTTCGTCTCTGTAAACTCGCGTGGGCGAATGCCGCGATGAATCGCCGCCTCTTCAGCCGGCAGACCAAACGCGTCGAAGCCCATCGGATGCAGCACCGTGCGGCCGCGCATCCGCTCGAACCGGCAAGTGATATCGGTTGCTGTGTACCCCTCAGGATGTCCGACATGCAGCCCATCGCCGCTGGGATAGGGAAACATGTCGAGCACATAGCGCTTCTCTCCCTGCGGCAAGCGTGGGCAAGCAAACGTGTGATGCGTTTCCCAGAAGGCTTGCCATTTGGGTTCGATCTCGGCAGGGTTGTAGCGCGGCATGTTGCGGGGGCAAATACGAATTACAAAGGACGAATTACAAACGAG
>JAYTAU010000801.1:0-2354 GCA_043737375.1 Planctomycetia bacterium | reverse complement strand
TCTGACCAAGATAAATCCGCCAAAATGCGTTCGGCTGCGGTCATTTCGCCGCTATTCAGTGTGACAAAACTGCTGTTGGAAAGATAGCGGCTCACAATCGGCAGTAGTCGATCGACGTCGCGCGTCGAACGGATCGAGTAGATCGCGCCGGCCTCGCGCAGCAAGTCCCCAATCGCGCGCCGATGGCCCATGTCCGCTGGAACCGACTCCGCGGTTTCACCCAATGCATCCAGAACGACAAAGCGTGCCCAAGGATAATTTTCGCCCACGGTCCACAACCAGCGATAGACGGCCGGCACGTTCGCCGGAGTTGTTTCGAGACAGACAATCGATGCGAGCGTTTCATCCAGTTGCCGTGTCACATGCTCAAGCGTGCGAAACTCGAACAATCGCACGTCATTGGGAAATGGCGTTGAGCGTAGCGACGAGGTCCAACGTCCTGTCCGTTCGAGAACGATGATCGCCAATTGCTGAGCTTGATTCAATCGCGAGGGCTGATTCACGCAGGTTCCTCTTCGAAAGGCAAGTCCTCAATAAATTCGGGCGGTTCGTCACCGCCTACCCGTGCGGAATGGGTCGCGGCGTTCGGCGGCAACGTATCGGTTTCGATTGCGTCGAAGCCGATCATGCCTAGCTGTTCCATGCGACGATATAGCCTGGGGCGCGTCAGCGACAGCAGCCGTGCCGCGCCGGCCTTGTTGCCCTTGGCGCGTTTGAGTGCTTTTCGAATTAACTCTTTTTCAATGCTCGCCAGTAGCGATTCCAATTCGATCGGCTCGTCGGCCGGACGCGCGGGACGACCGGCTGCATCGGCCGCATAATGCATTCGTTTGGGCAGATCGGTCGTGGTGATCTCGATCCCTTCGGCGTGGGCATGTGCCTCGCGCACGCAAGCAGCTAGTTCGTCGATGTTATTCGACCAGGCGTGCCGCACCATCCGATCCAGGCAATCGACCGCGAACCCACGCAATTGCTTGGCACCTTGCAAATTGATCGCTTCGAGCAACGATTGCGCAATTAACGGAATGTCTTGCCGCCGCGACGCCAAAGCCGGCAACTCGATCTCCAACGTACCCAGCATTGCCGCTAACCGGGGTCGCAACGCATTCTCACTGCTGAGCTGCTCGATCGATTGCGTGCTGGTCGCCAAGATGCAGATCTCATTGGCGGGTTGTTCCAATAGGCGTTCCAAATCGACTTGTGCGTCCGCAGTCGCAAGCTGAAAGTCGCGCAACAACAACGTTACTTTTCGGCTGCGCGATTTGGCAACCGACGCCGACAGTAGGCTGCGAATCGCGTCGGAGTCGAGCGCCGCACAATCGATAAGCATCAACGGTGGCGCATCGTCGGTGGCTCGATGAATCATCGTGGCGACAAGCTGCTTGCCGCTGCCAGGCGGGCCGAAGATCCATGTCTGAGATCGTCCGGCGGCGGCCAGTTTTATCTGCGCTCTGACGCGTTGAATGGCGGGACTGGTGCCGACCAACCGGTCCAATCGAAAACGTGCCGATTGCGCGGCCCTGAATTGCATCAACTCATCGTGCAACCGATACGCTTCAATTCGCAGCGACTGGCAATTGACGGCTGCAACACTGGATGGATCGTCAGGCACTTCCTCGAAATCCACGGTCGTCAATCGGACGAGAACCAAATCCAACTCACCATCGACCGTTAGCGGAATATACTGCGCTTGCCGACGACGAAGTCTGCCGACCGGATCGCGCGCGTAGACAATGCCAGGGGAAGTCGGTGCAATCGCAGTCGCATTGTCAGAGGCCTGTTCTGTGGAAACATGCAGCGCGAAGACGGCGGGCGAAAGCCCATTGGCGGCCAATGCCGGAGTGTTGTTCTCCCCCGAAATACGCGGCTTCGCATCGGTGCGCGCGTGCTCCTGTTCCGCAGCACCGCGAATTTCTTGATCGTTAGGTTCTAGATCGTCAGCGGCGGTTTCAGCGAGGCCGGAATCGTAGCTGACTGTGCAGCCGATCAGCGTCTCGGCGGGAAATCCGGCCCAGGCGGCGCAAGCACGGTTGACGAACCGCAAGCGGCGCTCGCCGTCGATCAGATAAATAGGATCGTCCAAAGCGTCGAGTGAACGCAGCAAGTCGGCTGCCAGCGAACGGGAAGAAGCCATTGCGGAATTTTTTCAGAATAATTTTCGAAGGACTGCGGACAAGAGTGACAACTAGCTGTCACCAGCCCCTGCTATGGTACTCGGGCATGCTGAGGGCTGTCAGCCGTTCATCGTTCCAAGTCTCAAAATTTGCCATTCGCGACAACTTGTTTCTCGCTTACGTCAAATGGTTCGCTGCCCGATGACTTGGGCAAAAAGAAGGGTCGACCTGGCGCGGTCG
>JAYTAU010000800.1:0-5957 GCA_043737375.1 Planctomycetia bacterium | reverse complement strand
TCAGTTGCCGCGCTATGTGATCAAGTCGGGAGCGTTCTTGATCGACGATTATGAAATGTGCGCGCCAACATCAGGATTTGCGATGGGCAGCACGTTATCGGTCTCGCCTGAGTATGATCGCGCGGACGAACAGCACATTGCCGATTGGATCAATGCGCACAGCACCGTGCGATATGAGAATTATGCCAGAGTGGGACGTGAGGCTTGAGGCTTGAGACTGGAGACTGGAGGACTTGCCAAGATAAGATTTGGCTTGGTGAGCCACTCTTCCGAAGCCTCAAGCCTCATTCCCCATCCCCTGACCCCCGATCCCTCTGCCTACTCCGGTACAAACGGCTCGGGAATCTTCTCGGTCGGCACGCTGGCGTTGGCGTTGATGTAATCGACCAACTGCCGCAATCGCCCCAAGCTGCGGCGATTGAACCGAAACGCCAATCGCGGCAGCGCAATCACCGCGGGCTCGTCACGCTCTTCGGCAAACGCCGCGCAGGTCACAAACTTGCCTTCCACCAGAATGTCGGCAAATTTATCGTTGATATTGTCGACCAACTCGGGCGTCGGAACTTGCGTCAGCCGAAACACCAACTGATTTCGCACGTAGCGCATGCTGTGATACACGCGATAGAACTGCGTGATCTCGGTCACCGCCTCATCCAAACTCGTCGTGATCTTGTACAGCGACAAATCCTCGGGCGAGATCATTCGCCGCGCCAACAACCGATCGTTGACGAACGTCTGCCAGGGTTCCCAAAAATCGCCGCCGGGAGCATCGAGAAACACCACCGGCACCAAGTCGCGCTTGCCGGTCTGCAGCAGCGTCAGTACTTCGGTCCCTTCATCCAACGTGCCAAATCCGCCGGGCAGCAAGCAGACCGCGTCGCATTCCTTTACAAACAGCAGCTTGCGCGTGAAGAAGTACTTCATGTGTACCAGCTTCGGGTCGCCCGCGATAATGTGGTTCGAGCCCTGTTCGAACGGCAACATGATGTTGATGCCCATCGAGTGCTCGCGTCCCGCGCCGACATGGCCGGCTTCCATGATGCCGCTCGACGCGCCGGTCACGACCAGCCAACCCAGATGCGCCATGGCGCGACCGAACTCGACCCCTTGGGCATACGACGGGTGATCGGGTTGCGTGCGCGCCGAACCGAACAGGGTAACTTTGCGTCGCGAGCGGTAGGGCTTGAAGACCTTGAATGCGTAGCGAAGTTCGCGCAGCGTGCGGCTGAGAATTTTCACATCGCCGCGCGACGGTTGATCGTTGGCCAGCTTATCGGCCGACTCTTTGATCTGCGCGATCAGGTCGTCGATGTTGGCCCGCGACAGGCCCTTACTAGAAACATCGGCACTGGTTGGGCCGGAGCGCGAAAGGGCATCGGCGTCTGGGTCCGGATCGGGATCGATCAGATGGGCGCTGTTGCCTTCGCTCATGAACGTTCGTCAGTGGTCCGTGGTCAGTTGCCCGTGGTCCGTTGACCGTGGGTTCCAAAGTATACCTTGCCGAATTGGATCACGGATAGAAGGGTGCCTCGCGCAGAGGCGCAAAGACGCGAAGGGACCAGCACATTTTAGCAACAGGGCACTGACGTACCCCGCTCGCCAAGCCCCCAGTCCCAAGCCTCACTGCGCCTTCGCGCCTTGGCGCGAGACCCTTCTTTTTCGAGTCGCGAGCAAACTCTCAACAACCAGTCCGGCAACAGGGTGGGCCGGTGGCCGCACCGCTAAGCATCACTTTGCATGGACCGATAACGGTGCAAATGCTCCTCGCTCATCCCTCACCCCTCGCTGCTCGTCCCTTCTCACACCACCGGGGCGCGAAAGAATATCCGCCGGTCGCCCGTTTCACCGCACGGGCCGGCAAAGTTCATGTCAGGGTACGGTACTCCTTCGTCATCCAATCGCGCAGAGACTGTGTCCCACGCGACCAGGCCTTGCTTGTTCACGGTCAGTCGCAGCATCCAACCGATGAACGCATGCGGACGCATGGTCCGATCGAAACCGTCGAACACGAAGTTGCCCAGGCTGTAGACGATCAGCCGGTCTTGGTAATACTCGATCCCTTGCGTCACGTGAGGATGGCCGCCGATGACCATGCTCGCCCCCGCGTCGATCATTGTGCGGGCGAACTTTTGCTGCCGGTCGTTCTCCTGCTCGTACTCCCAGCCCCAGTGCATGAACGGAATCACCACGTCGGCTTTGTGCTTGTCGCGCGCCAGTTTGATATCTTCGATCACGTGCGCGTCTTCGCTCCACGCGACGCCGGGCGAAGTGTCGGTGGCGGCAAAGCGACGCGGCTGAAATTCGTTATACCCGAGAATCGCTACGCGAATGCCGTTTTCCTCGACGATGTGGGGCTGTCGAGCGTCGCGAAGATTGCGTCCGCCGCCGAATAGCGGCAGCTTGGCTTTTTCGCACAGCTCGAACATCTCGACGAGTGCGTCCTTGCCGAAGTCGCCCGAGTGATTGTTGGCGACCGAGAGTGCGTGAAAATGCTTCTTCAACACGGGAATGCAGCGCGGATGTGCGCGAAACGTCCAGGGCTTTTTCTCCTCGACCCCGCCCGTGGCGATGACGCATTCGAGATTGCCGATGTTGATGTCGCAGGTTTTGTAGAGCGCGGCGAATTCGCCCAGCGGGTCGCGGCCGCGCGCGATGCACTCGCCCGGCAGATCGGCGAGCATGATATCGCCCGAGAAAGAGATGCGGAGCATAACGAAGGGGCCCAGGTTCAGGAATCGGTGGTCAGGGAAGTTCGAAGTCGAAGGCCGCGCGTGAGGTGCCCGTGTTTTGCGTAGGATAACACTGTGGCGAAGGGACGAATGTCGAAATTCAAATGCCGAATGAATGACGAAATTCAAAGCTCGAATGCGCCAGTATAGTTGCTGCCGGCAAGCGTTGCAGCGGAGCGCGAGAGAAGCGACTTTGCGCGGGAGGGCTTAGCCGGCGTCGGCGCGACGAGTAAAGTTGCTGGGTGACTGTGTTTTGCGCAGCATAACCCAGAAAGCGGGGGCGAGCATAGAGCAGCGCGGGACGAGCGGCGAAATGCCACGGTCACGTTCATGCCCACTCAGGGCAGTGGGCATGGCACCTGATGAACAGCCCGCCCGATCGCTCGGGTTGGTTGTGTTACGCTGTCGCGAAACACAGGACCAAACCATCGGAGTGTTGCTTAGCGGCGCGGCCACCGGCCCACTTTCCCTCGGCGGGGACGCCGAGGCTCTGCTCGCAGGAGCGCTCGCTGCTCACCCCTCGACCCCAGCTTCACGCTGAAGGCCGGCGGAAGTGCTGGTACGCCAAAATGACTTCATACAAGTCGGTCGAGATCGTGACCTCGTCGTCCTGGAAGTCTTGCAGCCAAGTCCGGTCGCTGCGCACCGCATCGGCCAGCATCGGCAGAATATCGGCCAGCGCCACGGTCACGTCGTTCTTGCGAACGCTGACATCGGTGACGGTCGAGTAGGCGTGATCGTTTTGGGGGCCGTAGTAAACTTTCAACCGGCTTCGGGCCATGACAGACGTGTCCTTACGTCGGGTTTGTTCTCGTATCCGCCGGTCACCCGTTCGCTTGACCGACAGCACGCGCGCATACCAATCTTTGGCATAAGCGATACAGCCCACCCTGTTTCGTACCATGTTTATCGGCCGTGCATGTCGTAAGGGTTTGCTCTAATTGTCTTAGCGTGCGGTTTTTTTCTACCGATCGTGCTAGCACGGTCAACCGCACAGCACCGGCTGACGGGCGTGTAGCAAGATGATTTGGTAAACTGGGCGCTTTCGTAGGCCGGAATTCATTCCGGCTTTGCAAAAAAAGTAGGCCGGAATTCATTCCGGCTTTTATTGGATGTACTCATATACGTGATGCTGTGTATTCACTACCAAGCCGGAATAAATTCCGGCCTACGGATCAAGCCGGAATAAATTCCGGTCTACCGCATCCTTGACAACCCCATCGGCGACCCTTTAGATTGCCGAGTCGGTTTACCAAGTCGTTTTGGCAAAACTGTTTTCGTACATTTGCTCTCGAGATTCGCCTGCGGCTCTCTCGCGCTCGATAAGCTCGGGACGGTCCACCATTGGCAGCTTCTTTTTGCGGCATGGGCTTTACCACCACCATTGATCTCGGAAGCGTGGCCCATGGCCTGTCTCTGCCGCTGCATAGCGTCGAGACGGTCGTGCGCCTATTGGACGCCGGCAACACCATCCCTTTCATTACGCGCTATCGCAAGGACCAGACGGGCGGGCTCGACGAAGAGCAAATCCGACATGTCGAAGATCGGGTCAACCGACTTCGGATGCTGGCCGAGCGTAAGCAGACGATCCTGCGCTCGATCGAAAGCCAAGGTAAGCTGACGCCCGAACTGACCAAGGCGATTGCCGATGCCGACAGTATCAAGCGGCTCGAAGATCTGTACCTGCCGTATAAGCCCAAAAAACAGACGCTGGCCACGCTGGCCCGCGAACGACAACTCGAGCCCTTGGCGGCCGAAATTTTGCGTGCCGACCCGGCCGCGCTAGACCTCGATGCGCGGGCCCGCGACTTTATCAACGCTGATAAAGGTGTCGCCACCGTGGCCGACGTGCTATTGGGCGTCGGGCATATTTTGGCCGAAGACTTTAGCGAACGGGCCGAATTGCGCGAGCGACTGCGGCGCGTGTTGAAGCGCAGCGGCAAACTGGTCAGCGTGAAGGTCGAAGGTCTGGAAGGTGCCGAGAAAGCACCCGGCGAACAGCGACCCAACGAGCAGCGCCCGGCTAGCGAGAGTCGTCCCGGAGAAGGCCGCAAACAGCGCGAGAGCGGGCCGCATGCCTCGCGCACTCGCCCCGAGGGCGAAGAATCAAAATCCAACGAACAATTGCAGCTTCCGCTTGGGCAATATGAGCTTCCGGCTGATGGCAGCAGTACCCACGAACATGTGGCCGAATTATTGCCTCCGGATGACGTGCCGCCGAACGAAGTCGCGATGAGCGATTCTGCATCAAAAGTTACTCAGTCGGGAGATACAGCTTCGAAAGAGGCCGCGGCGGGTGCCATGCCCACTGCCCTGAGTGGGCATGACGAACGGTCGAGCGAAGTTGCGATGAAGGACGAAGCCGAGTCGATTCGCGAGTCGTCGGTTTCATCTTCCAGCGGCCCCTCGACCGGAAGCTCATCGAGCGACGATGGTGCAAACGAAAGCCCGTCGGATGCCAAGTCCACTGTTTTGCCTGGGCCTGACGAAGCACCTTCGAGCGAAGCCACCAGAAGTGACGTGGCTTCGGGTGCCATGCCCACTGCTCTGAGTGGGCATGATGATGCGGAGATCGGGGATCAGGGATCGGGGAGTGAGGAGCGGGGAACGGCAAGCGAGCCGCCGGTTGAGGGCCCGGTTGCAACCGGTGCTGCGGCCGGTGATATCAAACCGGTCGACTCCAAGCAAACCGACGCAAAGCGCCCCGACGCTCGCCCCAAACGCCGCGACAAAAAGCCCGACCGCCGTCCGAACAACAAGCGTGACGACAAGACCGGCAACGAGTTCCGCGACTACTTCGAGTACGAAGAACAGTTGGGCCGCATTCCGCCGCATCGCGTGTTGGCCATCAATCGCGGCGAGCGTGACAAAGCTCTGCGTGTCAAGGTCGAAGCCGACACGACCGAGATGACGCGCGTCGCCGAAGATCTGCTGGTACCGACGGAACATCCGCACGCCGAGTTTCTGCGCGGTTGCACCCGCGATGCGCTGGCGCGGCTGGTGATTCCCAGCCTCGAACGTGAAGTTCGTCGCGAACTGACCGAGAACGCCGAGTCGCACGCGGTCGATGTGTTTGCCAAGAACCTGCGCAATTTGCTGCTGCAAGCGCCGGTTCGCAATCGTCGCGTGATGGCGCTCGATCCTGGCTTCAAGAGCGGTTGCAAAGTCGCGGTGCTCGACGAATTCGGCAACTTGCTCGATCATGCGATCGTGCACCTCATCGGCAAG
>JAYTAU010000799.1:0-5960 GCA_043737375.1 Planctomycetia bacterium | reverse complement strand
GCCGTTCGCCCGCAAGACCTACGATGAGCTATTCGAGCAGCACACTGGCATTGCCGGCGATGATGCTTCCGCGATTGCCGCGCTTGCCCAAAAAATCGGATTCGAGACCGCCGGCAAGCATCCGGATGTCATTAAGAGCGAAGTTTTTGAGGAAAAAGTCGAGGACCAGCTAATGGGTCCGATCTTTGTCATCGACTACCCTGCTAGCATTTGCCCGCTGACCAAGCGCAAGCGCGACAACCCGGCGGTGGCCGAGCGGTTTGAGCTGTTCGTGCAAGGCATGGAACTGGCCAACGCTTACACCGAATTGAACGACCCCGACTTGCAAGAACAGTTGTTCCGCACGCAATTAGGCGGACAAAAAGAAGAAGACTCGATGGCCAAGATGGACAACGATTTCATTCGCGCGCTGCGGCACGGCATGCCGCCGGCAGGCGGATTGGGCATCGGGATCGATCGACTGGTAATGCTGTTGACCAACTCACAGACGATCCGCGACGTGATTTTGTTCCCGCTATTGCGACACAGCGACGCGTAAGTCAAAAACTTCTACTACGGAGGCACGGAGAGGAAGCCACAAAAGAGTTTGCCGCGAATGGATACGAATGAACGCGAATGAATTAATTCACTTCAGAGCGCAAGTGAAGTGATGACGATTGTTTGAGGTTTGATGACGATATATTTTTTTCTTTGCGTCTTCGCGCCTTTGCGCGATAAGTTTTCTCGGCGTCTCCGTGGTAATTAACAACCTGAAAGCCAAGGACGGCTATGTACAAGTATCTACTCTGTTGGCGATATCTCCGCACGCGATACATCGCGCTGGCCTCGATCATTAGCGTAACCCTGGGCGTGGCCACTTTGATCGTGGTTAACGCCGTCATGTCGGGCTTCACCCACGAGATGCTGGGCCGGATGCACGGCATTCTGGCCGATGTCATCTTCGAGGGACGCGGATTAAGCGGCTTCTCCGATTCTGACCGGCACATGAACGAAATTCACCGCGTTGCCGGCGATCAGATCGAGGGCATGACGCCCACCGTGCATGTGCCGGCCATGCTCAGCTATCAGTTTCGCGGACAGACCGTGAACAAGCAGATTCTGTTGATCGGCATCGACGAAAACACCCACGCACAAGTCAGCGACTTTGCCAAGTATTTGCAACACCCGTTGAATCGCCAGCGGCTGAGCTTCGACTTGCAAGACCGCGGTTACGATACGACCGATCACCATTCGCCCGAGAACGCGGTGCCGCGGCCCGACATGGAACGCGCCGGCTGGGAGTACCGTCGCATTTTGGCGCGGATGTCGGCGATGGAACGCGAAGACGCGGCGCGGAAACAACAGCTGGCAAGCCGTGCGGCGCGTGCGAACGACCCAAGCCCTCACCCCGGCCATCTCCCCAAGGGAGAGGGCGATACGGGCCCTTTGCCCGAGAGAGAGACAGAACAAGCCGCTTCCGGCCCCGTCGATCCTTTCGCCCAGCGTCAGCAGCCCGAGCAGAACGTGTTCAACCCGGCGACGGAGCAACACACGGGCATTATCATCGGTAAGGGGCTAATCTCGGCGTTTCGGCCCGATGAAAACGTCGATCGGTTTTTGATTGTGCCGGGCGACGATGTACAAGTCACCGTGCCCAGTGCCGGCACCCCGCCCAAGGGAATTTCCGGCTCGTTCACCGTGGTCGATGTGTACGAAAGCAAAATGAGCGAGTACGACTCGTCGTTTGTGTTCGTGCCGCTTAAAAAGCTGCAAGATATGCGGGGCATGATCGACCCTGGCACCGCGATCGCCAACGTGACCTCGATTCAGATCAAGCTGAAGCCCGAGATCGACGCCAACGTGGTCCGCGACAAACTGCGCCGCGCGTTTCATCCCGAAATGTATCACGTCGAAACCTGGCGCGATAAACAAGGCCCATTACTAGCGGCCGTGCAGATGGAAAAAGCCGTACTGAACATTTTGCTGTTTCTAATTATCGCGGTGGCGGGATTTGGGATACTCGCGATTTTTTTCATGATCGTCGTCGAGAAAACACGCGACATCGGCGTACTGAAATCGCTGGGCGCATCGAAGCAAGGCATCATGGGAATTTTTCTGAGCTACGGCTTGTCGCTGGGCGTTGTCGGCGCTGGGGCGGGCATGGTGCTGGGGCTGTTGTTCGTGCAGTACATCAATCAGATTCGCGATGTCTTGGAGTGGATCACCGGCAACAAAGTCTTCGATCCGTCGATCTATTATTTCTTCAAAATTCCCACGCTGGTCGAACCGTGGACCGTTGCGTGGGTCGTGGTGGGTTCATTAGGTATCGCAGTACTGGCCAGCGTGTTGCCGGCGCGCCGCGCGGCGCGACTGCACCCGGTCGAAGCATTGCGGTATGAGTAGAAATGGTGTTCCTCGTTCCCACGCGGAGCGTGGGAACAAGCGTCGCTTCACATTCGTTTTCCTCGTTCCCACGGTCTCCGTGGGAACGCAACTTCGGACGCTCCGCGTCCTTGGGTGGCAGTTGGCCTAATGTCGATGTCAGACGTAGTTTTACGGGCCGCGGAGCGGCCGAATGAATGTTCCCACGCGGAGCGTGGGAACAAGAATGGAATCTGCGTACAACCTTCAGCGAGCTAACAATCATGCCTACTCTTATGAATCTTCAACGAATCACCGCCGGGCCGCACACGACGTTTGCAGACGCTGCATTGCATACGCTGAAACAGGGCAACGCGGCGCTGACTTCGTCCACGTTACCCAATGCGCTGGGTCGCACCCCCTCGTCCGACAGTACGCAAATCCATCTCTCTGCGCGTCAGGTCCGCAAGAATTACCGAAAAGCCTCGGTTGATATTCCGGTGCTCCAAGGGGTCGACCTGGACGTGCGTTGCGGGGAATTTTTGGCCATCGTCGGGCAAAGCGGCTCGGGCAAAAGCACATTATTGCACTTACTCGGCACGCTCGATGCTCCCACGGCGGGTGAAGTGCATTTTCTAGGGCATCGCATCGACAATTTGCCGGCCAAGGCCCGCGATCGGCTGCGGAACGAAGAATTCGGCATGATTTTTCAGTTCTATCATTTGTTGCCGGAGTTGACGACGCTGGAAAACGTGCTGATGCCGATCATGATTCAAGAAGGCATGTGGAAGTATTTCTCGCGGCGGCGGCAGCACGTGGCCGCAGCCAAGGAATTGCTCGATCAGGTCGGGCTGTCGCATCGGCTTAAGCATCGCCCCCGCGAGCTTTCGGGGGGTGAGATGCAGCGTTCGGCCATCGCCCGCGCGTTAATCTCGCATCCGCAGGTACTATTGGCCGATGAACCGACGGGCAATCTCGATCAGCAAACGGGAGCGGAAATTATGCAGATCTTGCGAACCTTGAATCGCGAGCAAAACCTTTCTATTATCATGGTAACGCACGATAACAGCATTGCCGCGCAGGCCGACCGGATCGTTCGGCTGACCGCGGGGCGCGTCGTGCAGCAATGACGAATTACAAAGTACGAATTACGAAATGATTTGAGACGCAGGCCGCCCTCGTCGCTAGTCATAGGTCATTCTTGCTTCGTCATTCGAGTTTTAGTTTGTAATTCGTCCTTTGTAATTCGTAATTTCGCCGCCATGTCCGAGAAAGTATCACCGCCGCTCAAGATCTTCATCTCTGGCAAGCTATACGATAAAGACGACGCCAAAATCAGCGTCTTCGATCACGGCTTGCTGTATGGCGACGGCGTGTTTGAGGGGCTGCGCAGTTACGGCGGCAAGGTATTCCGGCTCGAACAACATCTGCAGCGGTTGTGGGATTCGGCCAAGGCGATCGCGCTGGAAATTCCCATGTCGCGACCGGCGATGGCCAAGGCGGTCAACGACACGCTGGCTGCCAATAGCATCACCGACGGCTACATCCGGTTGGTCGTCACGCGCGGTGCCGGCAGCTTGGGCTTGGATCCCAATCGGACCAGCCATCCACAGATCATCATCATTACCGACCACATTGCGTTGTACCCGGATGATTTTTATCAGAATGGGCTGGAGATCATTACCGCCAGTACGATGCGTAATCACCCGGCGGCGCTCAGCCCTCGCATCAAGTCGCTAAATTACCTGAACAACATTTTGGCGAAGCTCGAGGGACTGCAAGCCGGCTGCGTCGAAGCACTGATGCTGAATCACAAGGGTGAAGTCGCCGAGTGTACCGCGGACAATGTGTTTTTAGTGCGGAACAACACGGTGCTGACCCCGCCGAGCGACGCGGGAATTCTGGAAGGGGTGACACGGGAAGCGGTGATCGAGCTGGGCAAAAAGGCCGGCTACGAAGTGCGCGAGGTCACGCTGACGCGACACGATGTGTACATTGCCGACGAGGTATTTCTAACCGGCTCGGCAGCCGAGGTGATTCCGGTCGTCAAGGTCGACCGCCGCAAAATCGGCACCGGCATTCCCGGCCCGGTGACGCGGGATTTGATGGAGCGGTTTCGCAAGCTGACGCGGGGGTAGGCGAGTCGTTTGGTCAATGGGTAGCCCATACTAGCCGACTAGCCCATCGTATTGGGCATGTGATCCGATCCAGAACCAAGTGACGGTGTCATTCGACAATCGCCCCAGCGCACGCCAGCCTCGACCAACTCTTACTGAATATATTCCTGCGTGTCCTCTGATCGACTTAAAGCGAAGCCCTGGATGCGCCGGGTTGTCCTTCCATAAGCGATAGGCGCGTCGTGCCTGCTCCTGGACTTCATGCGGCAGACGCGCGAATAATACAACGAAATCTTCAGTAACGATTGATTTCACAGCTCGTCGAATCCCACGGCTCGACTGCGACCCGCGTTAACTTGTTGCTCTGCGCGTGCCGCAAGGGCGCGCAATTTTTCGGGTGATCGAGCGAGAGACTCTTCCCATTGTCGGTCGTCTTCGATCTCAGCGAGAATCATTGCCGCAATAATGTCTTGCTCTGCGTCCGATAGTTTGCGTGCTTCAGCCACGGCCTGATCTAGCAACAGCGACATCGTGATCTACCTCCAAAAATTTTGGCAATGATTGCTGTTTGCACACTCATGTGACAACCAACGGTTCTGCGCGCTCTTCGAGTCGCCAAGCAGCGTAGGCCAGCACCGCATCAATGTCGTCTGGCTCTAAGTAGGGATAGGCTTCAAGAATTCGTTCTCGTGGCTTGCCGCTGGCCAACAATCCCAAGACAGTGCTCACGGTGACCCGCAGTCCACGGACGCAAGGTTTTCCGCCCATAACGTCAGGGTTGTGCGTGATTCTATCAAACCGCATGCCATTACTCCTTCTCATGCTGGGACACTCACCCGCTAGATGCCAACAAATTCTAATCTGCCGTTTGGTTCGTCTTCGTCCAGACACAGGGCAATTGCCTCGTATGTGATGGCGATTTTTGCGCAACTCATTTAGTACTCCTAGTATGGCACATCATCATATCACCAAGTTGATTTTTCAAGTTAAGGTCGTTCCATATCAAATATACAGTCCCGCCTGAACCTCGGAACGGGCTTACAGTGGTCGACCGTGTGCGATGGGTTCGCTGACCAAAGTATATGAAGTCGGGTGTGAGCGTCAGTTTTGTAGTCACCCCATCGGGTCAGTGGCGATTCTGTGATCAGCCCCCGTCTTTGCCTGGGGATTGGCTAGGCGCGGACGTTGGGCCTAGTTAACTGGCTGTCAAAAATTCCGACCTGTCCCCCGGCGAAGCCGGGGCTGAAGGATTTGCGGCATATCGGAGCCAACAATAATCCCGACCTACTTTCGAGACGCTAACACTGAAGTCGGTGCGACCACAAACGAACGAACATTCGGCTAACGACCGACCGATAAATGACGTCCCGATTTCGAATCTGCTAGCACGCCGAGTGATGTACCGCTGTAATGCGCCGATAGAATTGTCCCTTAAGGCGCGGATAGAAATGTCCCATAACTAACCCTCCCGAAAGGAGGGTTGAGGATGGAGACATTATCGAT
>JAYTAU010000798.1:0-5963 GCA_043737375.1 Planctomycetia bacterium | reverse complement strand
GGCGTTAATTTTGTCGCGCGTCGCTTGCCGGTTTGCCACGAAGTCGACTCGCTCCAATCCGCTTTGATACTGTTGATCGAGCGTTTCGACGAACGGATTGAGCAGCTTCTTTCCAGATTGGACCCACAAGCGATTGGCGATGTTGAGCTGATAGCCGCGATCCTTGGCCTGGTGATTAAAATCCTCAAGCAGTATTTGCTGCGAGGCGTGAAAGCGGTCCCGTTCGTCTTCCGTGGTAATGCCTAACACCACGTCGATTTCGTCGCGCGTTTTGCCGGCAGCTCCGACCGAAGTCATGGCCAGCGCCGTGGCAATGCTATAGGGCGAAAAGGCCATGTTTCCCCCCTCCCGCCGAAGCTCGCGATACAACAGCACCGCCAGCCGATTGTCCACTTCGACTACGCTCCGGACCGACTCAGTCAGCTCGGGCCTTTCGCGCGGCGTTTGCGGCGCGTCGCTGCTTCGTGAACAGCCGACACCTAGGATAAGAATCAACAAGCTACCGGCGATCGAGGCGTGTATAAGTCGCATGGTTCCCCTTTGAAATCGACGGTCGCACAATCGAGTTGCCGTACGCTCAAGTTTACTTATTGGGGTCGACCACCCGGCCGAGGAATAGAATGCTCCCGCTTCCTGCTCACGTCCAGCAGCGTTGACCACAGGATAGCGTGACGGAAGCGAGCGACGCAAACTGACCAACGACAAAAGGGTCGACTGCAGCGAACTGTTAGGCCTTTCGACCCGTGATTCGTTCGCGAAACAATCTGACACCGTTACGGAGGCGCATGTCGTCCTCGCGAACCGCCGCCAATATCTCATCTTCGTGTAGCTGCGGGTCCCAATAGGTTGCACTGCCGCTGCGTATTCTACAATCCCAGCCCGCATCATCGTCATCTGCTGGGTAAGCGGCAATACTGTGTCAGTTTCGCCGTGGGCCCGCCAAAACCACCGCAAGTAAATCGCGGGGAACTTTCCGCCCCCCCACATCTAATTCGCAACCGGCACCATCGCTGCTGCCGCTCGACGAACCTTCAAGGTGCGGCAATGCGAACCGCCATGAATCTCAATTCTTGCCGCGCCGCAGCCCTAGTGGGCTGCTGCTCGCTGTTCCATTACGCAGTGCAGAGCAACCGGCCACGGATCGCCGAGCAGCAAAACCGGCGGCGGTACAACCGGCAGCGCCGCGGCTGCTGGTCGAGGGTTGGCTTGATCGGCCGGGCGTGTCCGACCTTTAGCCGACCGGCATCACTTTTACCTGCCTGCGCTACAGTACTCGATCAAACGATTTCGTGAACTTCGTGTCGCGATCGCGCTGCACGAGTGCGACCGGCAAACCCTTGCTACCACCACGATGTCGTCAGCGTCCTCGACCGCCGGCAATTCCACCGAGTCCTTCTAGTGGAGCCGTGCCTTGTAGGGAAATCGGCGCACATCGCAAGCTAAGCAGAAAGCTCTTCGCGATGACGTAGTCCGATGTCGAATATTCGTCGAGTTGTGCGCGAAGTTGCACCAGCCATTCGTTAGCCGCCGCACGAGTATCCCGAATGTTTTCGGCCGCGCGGCTGCTACTCACGCCGCTGGCTCGCTCCACGAACAATGCCTCGAGCTCGCCGCGTAGCGAGGCAAATCGATCGTCCCGCAGTGCCACCGGCCAGTCAATTTGTCCGTCGCTGGATAACTGCGATGACGACAATTGCGGCGGAGCTGCATCGCGAGCGATTTTCTTGTACTGCTCCAACGACAACGGCGTGTACGCCTCGTTTCGCCGCGCCTGATACCTGTCGCTCACCGACCACTTGGTGTTGATCCCATGCTGCCAGTTATCGATCCCCATGCGCTCCGATGTGCGGAGGTAAATCTGTGCCTCCGCGGTGTCACGGTACGCTTCGCCATACGACCGGATCAGCGCACCGCGGCCTCGTTCGAAACTCTCCATCGCCGTTGCGGCGCGCGGCTCGTTCCCAAAACGTGCCGGGGCAGCAGGCAAAACAATCGTCGTTGTTTCTGCCGTCGCGGCTGGCTGCACAGACCCGCGGATCACTCGTTGTTGCTTCGGAACGTTGCTGATGAACTGAGCCTCTGCAATGCTGGCGATTGAAATCAAGCTCAAAGTCGCAAGTAGCATTCTCATAGCAAGCTCCTAATTCGGGAATACTGGAAAACCACGTCTCATAATTTGCGGCCGAATCAATGATGGCTTCGGCGTCTATTTGGTAATCACCAATCAGAGCCCAAACCCATCACGCAACCATCGATCACGAATCAATAACCATGAAAATTCCCGCGTCGCGGCCAAACAAGCGTGTCCCAACCGATCTTCCTCGGTTGCGTCAGCCGGGGGGGTTGGTACACTCAGTGCGTGTAGACGGTTGCTTATCCAACGGGGCTGTCATGTCGAGCGACGATTCGATCAGCATCTGGATTGATCAGCTCAAACGGGGTGATGATCTAGCGGCCAAACGCCTGTGGGAGCGTTTCTTTAGCCGATTGTTGGGGCTGGCCAACAAAAAACTGTTGGGCCGGCCTCGCCAGGTTTGCGACGAAGAGGATGCAGTCCTGTCGGCTTTTCAGACCGTTTTCCGACGGGCTCGTGCCGGCCAGTTTCCGCAATTGAACGACCGCCACGAACTGTGGCATCTGTTGGTGAAGATCACCGAACGCAAAGTGTTGAATAAAATTCGCACTGAAACCCGGCAGAAGCGCGGCGCAGGACGAGTGTCCGCAGAGGCCGCATTGGAAGCGGCGGACGCATCTGGCAGTCAACAAGGACTGGCCAACTTGCCTTCGCCCGAACCAACTCCAGAATTCGTTGTGCTTATGGCCGAGGCCGTCGAACGTTTGCTGTCGATGCTCGACGACGACTTACGCGCGCTCGCGTTGCTAAAACTGGAATCTTATTCGAATGCTGAAATTGCCACACGCTTGCAAAGATCCGTGCCGACCATCGAACGGCGGCTGCGCTTGATTCGTTCGAAATGGCAAGCGGAGATCGACACATGACTTCGCCGAGCCTATCACAGTCGGGCGCGATTCCGCTGGCCGTACAAGAGCAAATCGAATCGCTCTGCACGCAATTCGAGGACGCCTGGCAATCGGCCGCAAGGCCACTGCTCGAAGGCTTCGTGAACCAAATGCCCGAGTCCCATCGCGAAGCAGCCTTTGTCGAACTCTTGCTACTGGATATCTTCTACCGTCGCAATTCGAAGGAAGCGGTCGATCCGAGCAGCTATTTGAAACGGTTCTCAGATTTCGCCCCCGCCATTCAAGCGGCTTTCAATGCGCCAGCTGCCCAATCGCTCACCGCCGATAAAAAACCGCAGATTGTGCTGAGCTGCGCGAACGGCCATCGGCTGAGCGTGCCCGCCAGTTTCGCGGGCAGAAGGGCCAAGTGCCCAAAGTGTTCGGTCATGGTCGAAGTGCCGCGCCGGGAATCGGCCCAGCTTACCGCCAGCATTCGTTCGCGCGCCGTTGAAACCAGCGATCTGCAGTCTCCGGGCGGAATCGCGGCCGCGGCTTCTGACCTCGCTGATTTTTCCTTGGCCTCCGGTGAAACCGGCGCTTCCTCCGAACCACATCTGCAGCATCTCGGTCGATTCAAACTGCGCGCCCTTTTGGGCCAAGGTGCTTTCGGCAAAGTGTATCGGGCCTACGATCCCGAGCTGCACCGCGAAGTTGCTATCAAGGTTCCGCGCAAACAGCGGCAGACCGAACGAGACCTGCAACGCTTTCGCCGCGAATGTCGGGCGGTCGCAAGCATCAGCCACGCCAATGTTTGCCCGATCTACGAAGTCGGGGAGCTGGATGGAACGGTGTTTTATGTCATGGCCTTCGTCGAAGGAAAAACCCTGGCGAGTTGCCTGCCAGTGCCGCCGACGGTCAAGCCGCAGTCTGTCGTTACCATGGTTCGCAAAATTGCGACGGCGCTCCACGCGGCACACATCAAAGGAGTGTCGCATCGCGATCTAAAACCAGCGAACATCATGATCGACACGCACAATGAGCCGATCGTGATGGACTTCGGTTTGGCCCGGCGAGATATCTCCGACGACGCCGATCTGACGAACATCGGCGACGTGCTGGGCACACCGGCCTATATGTCGCCCGAACAAGCCCGTGGCGATTCCGCGGCGGTTGGCCCGGCGTCTGATATTTATAGCCTGGGCGTAATTCTGTACGAGTTGTTATGCAGGCAGCGGCCCTACACGGGCTCGGTCGAGGACGTGCTCTCGCAAATCATCTCAGGAAACGCTTCGCAATTGTCGGTCCATTGCCCAGATATTGACCCGAAGTTGGCAGCCATCTGCGTGCGGGCCATGGCGCGAGCGCCGGCCGAGCGCTATGCGTCCATGAAGGAATTCGCCGATGCGCTGCGCGGGTGGTTATCCAAATCCACAAGGTCGAGTAACAGACGATTGGTTTCTTCGTCAATCAGCAACCAAACCTCGAACTCGCCTCGCCCCCAGACGGCGTCGCTGAGCACCGAGGCAGCACAACAAATCAAACGGCGGCGGTCAACATTAATTGCAATCTTCTGTTCGAGCCTTATTCTAGTCGGTGGCTGGTTCGCCTGGGCAAATGCCAACCGCGAGCTGAACGAAAGTCGTGCAATCGAAAACGCCTCTTCAATCCCACATTCGGTCGGCCTGATCGCTTACTGGGATTTTGAGGACGTTTCCGACGACTTGGTTCCTGCTCGCGTGGGACACACCTTTCATGGCAGATTGTCCGGTACGACTGCCGAGAAAGCCAGTTCGACGGATGTTCCGAATTTAGCTGGCAATCGACGTTCACTTTGGCTCGATGGCAGTGGTGAGCATGTCCGAATTGACGATCCCAGTTTGTTGGATCTGAAAAACAATCACACTCGGGCTTCCTGGATTAAATGGCCGAATGCAATGCCCAACTCCCTCATGGGCGACGGTTGGCATCACTATGCGTTGGTGGTTGATGGATCGGGAAAAAGCACGATTTACGTAGACGGTGTATCCACAACGAGCCTTTTTCTGCCCAACGTGATGAATAACAAGAGCGCGCCGTTAAGATTTGGTCCGCCGGCCGAGGCTGACCGTAAGTTACCCGCTGGCCCTGGGCAATTCGCAAAGCCGTTCAAAGGATTTATCGACGACATGCGGGTGTACGATCGCGCGCTATTGCAAAATGAAGTGCGTGAATTGGCGACAACATTGCAGTCAAAGCCCGAGGCAAAGGCTGTCTCCTCGGCGTCGGTTGCTCCATTTCGATATACGACGTTTAACGAGTACGCGAAGTCGCGGCCAATGGTGGACACTCCGGTCGGAGAAAAAATCGATTTGCTATCGAAGATCGGCTTGAAAGAGGACGTCATCATTGGAGACTGGCAGCGAGAGGACAAGTCTCTTGTCTTTAAGGGACATTGCCGGATCGCGTTGCCCATTGAAACACTACAAAACTACCAGCTCACGATCGGCGCCGAGCGATTGTCGTTTTCCGGCGTTCAAGGTTTCGGGATGGGTTTTGTCATGGGCGATGCGGTAAGTGCGATCAGCGCGGACGGAACCATAGAAGGATCAAGCGGGCTTACAGGATTGCATGAACTCGACGGACTTCCTCCATTCCTCAACGAAACCGGTCGCCGCGAGCGCAACGTTTTGCCACTGGGAAGGCAGGTCAAACTGATTTACACGATTTCGCCGACAAGCGTTCACCTCACCTGTGACGGTCGAGTTCTGCTGGATTGGAAGGGCGAATCAAAGCGACTCACGCGAGATATATTGTCAAATTTTCGTGGGCTGCACATTGGTGGGTATGATAGTCACTTTCGCATTCACGAGATCACATTCACCAACCTCGGCCCCGCGGTTCCGAATCTTCCCGCCAGAGATGCGGCCAAACCGTCGACGGTTCAAAAACCGCGATACACAACCTTTGAAGCGTACGCGAAAACCAGACCACTTATCGCCACGCCGGTGGGCGAAACTGTTGAC
>JAYTAU010000797.1:0-5977 GCA_043737375.1 Planctomycetia bacterium | reverse complement strand
TGATACCTCGGATTGAGAATCCTGCCGAACACGGACCCAATTCCTATCAACTGGGTCCGTTTTAGCTTGCGTTTCGTGGTATCTGCTGCCCTCATGCGCTGGCGCGGTCGGTTCGATCGCGCTACGCTCTAACGCACGAGGAAACAGTATGTATTACGCTTCGACCTGGATTATCAGCCCGACCAAGATTCTGTCCCGCGACGAGATTACGCTCGTGCTCGCCGAGCTGCAACGCAAGGCCGCGAGTTCGCACAACGCTCGCCAGAATCTGATCCTGTTTCGGCTGGCCTGTTGTTGCGGCCTGCGTGTGTCGGAAATTGCGCAATTGCGCTTGGATGACGTGCGCACGGCCGGCGCCAAGCCGCATCTTCGAATTCGTCGTCAGATTGCCAAGGGCGGTCACGCGCGAGTTGTGCCGCTCTGGTGGGACGCAGGCACGCTTGCAGACTTGGCCGCGTGGAAGATTGATCTGGTTGCGCGCGGGCGCAGCGCGAACGCGTTGGTGCTTTGCCCCCGCGCCGGCGCCGGTGCCACGGCTCGTCGCCAGACATCCTTCTCGCGCCATACGCTCCGCAAGCGGTTCAAGACCGCCTGCAAACCGCTGGGTCTTGAACGATTGCAACAGCTGACGATCCATCACGGACGCCACACGTTCATCAGCGTAGCCTTGGCCGGTCAACGCACCTTGGCGGAGGTTCGTGACGCGGCCGGACATACCAACGTCAGTACGACTTCGTGTTACCTGCACATCGCGAACGATGATGTTGGGTCGGTTGGAAGGCTGTTTTAGGGAGGCCGGAGACGCTTTGCGTCGTATCGGTGGCTGGGCCGAGCTATCGGTTCTGTTGGCTATCAGCGTTGAATGAATTAGTCAGATCCCTAGACGGAGGTCTCAGTGCCGTCTCGTCGGCGTGGCCTGGGTGTTATTGGCCGAGTACCGCGACGGCGATCCGCATCGCCTACGTGCGATCGGCCACTTGCACGAGGCCGAGGATGAATCCCAAGCTTGGCCCGAGCTACACAACGCGATTCGCGATGCTAGGAAAGCGTTTCAGCAACTGGGAACGATGCCGGAATTCGACGACTTCGCAACGCGGCTCGGTAAAATTGGCCAATGATAGGTTTGAAGTCCGGGCCGCCGACGACAGCTAGACATCTATCGCGGTCGGCAACATCGTTGTGCGGGCTGACGGCACAATCGCAGCGTTCTTTGAGCCCATGCAACCCGAGGTACGTAGCACGACGAATTGGTGCCCGTGCCGGCGGTGATGACGTGCGCCGATTGACGGACAGTCCCCGCACGCTAGCAAACCGCATTGCAAGCCCAATGTTTGACAGCAAACGATAGCCGGACTAGCCTACGGCCTGATTTTCGAACAGCCGCGACTGGCATAGTTCTCGCGTTGACTGCGCGCCGGGGCGCGAGGATATCAAGCTCGATACCGCGTTTGACCTTAATTACCCTTTAAATTCCGTCAACCTATGAGCACTCGAATTGTCTTGGCCGTTGTCGTGGTGATGACCAGTTGGATTTTGGCAGCCGGCCAGTCGCCGCAGCGGGCCAAGCAACCATCCGGTCAAACGGCAGCAAAGGCCAAGCTTGCGGATCAGGAGCCGTCCGAAAAATCACCACTACCGCTCGCGGCCGTAACGAGGAATTCAAACTCCGAGCCACAGCTTCCACCGGATGTCGAGGGAAAGCCGCTGTCCCCGGCCGACGCCTTGGCGCGCGTTACGGTGCCGCCAGGTTTCAGAGTTACGCAGTTTGCCCACGAACCGGATATTCGCCAGCCAATCGCCATGACGTTCGACGATCGCGGCCGGCTGTGGGTTGCCGAATGCTATTCCTATCCGGATCGCAAAATTAAGAATCAAGATCGAGTCGTCATTCTCGAAGATACGAATCAGGACGGCCAGCACGACAAGCGAACCGTGTTCTGGAGCGGCGGCAACATGCTCTCAGGCATCGAATACGGTTACGGGGGAATTTGGGTGTGCTGCGCGCCGAATCTGCTTTTCATTCCGGATAAGGACGGCGACGACGTGCCCGACGCCGAGCCGATTGTCATGCTCGACGGCTGGTCAACTGATGCCAAGCACAATTTAGTCAACGGATTGAAATGGGGCCCGGATGGCTGGCTATACGGCTGCAACGGCATTTTGTCGAACAGCAACGTCGGCGTGCCCGGCACAGCAGCCGAAAAGCGAGTGAGGATGAATTGCGGCATTTGGCGGTTTCATCCGACACGCAAAACATTCGAGGTTGTTGCTCATGGCACAACAAACCCTTGGGGTGTCGACTTCAACCAGTATGGCGACGGTTTTTTTACGAACTGCGTTATCGATCATGCTTGGCAATTAGTGCCCGGCGCTCGTTATGAACGGATGTTTGGGCAGGACTTCAATCCGTATGCCTATGAGTTGATGACTTCGACCAGCGATCATAAGCACTGGGGCGGGGGAAGCTGGACCGACTCGCGCGGCGGTAAAGGCGAGCACGACAACCCCGGCGGCGGACACGCCCATAGCGGCACGCTGATTTACCTCGGCGACAACTTTCCCCAGGAATATTATGGGTCATTGATGACCTGCAATATCCACGGAAATCGGGTCAATCGCGACACCTTGGAGCGGAAAGGATCAGGTTATGTGGCCAAGCATGCCGCGGATTTTTTCAAGGCCAACGACCCGTGGTTTCGCGGCGTGGCGTTGGCGATGGGCCCCGATGGCGGCGTGTACATTGCCGACTGGAGCGATACGGGCGAATGCCACGACGCCAAGGACGTGCATCGCGCCAGCGGGCGGATTTATAAGGTGAAGTATGGGAAGGCGCAGAAGGGCCCGTTCATAAGCGGTGCGCATGTCCGACGCGATTACGCTTATCAGGTTAGCCAAGGTGTCGGGCAAAAGGCGGAGCGGCAAGCAATGCTTGCCATCAAAGATTGGCCGATTGACACAGAGGTCGATGCTATGGCGATTCTTCCGGCGATTTGGGCCTTGAATGCGACTGGAGGTGTGCCGCAAGTTACGCTACTCAAGTTTGCGGAAGCCAAAAGCGACGCGGTAGCGTCGACCGCGATACGACTGCTATTCGGCGATGAGAATGTCACGCCGGAGACTGTAAAGCGTCTGACGCAACTTTCCACAGAAACCTCGACTCCAACGGTTCGCCTAAGCTTGGCAAGTGCCATGCAACGATTGCGGAATGATCAGCGTTGGCCGATTGCCGAAGGTCTGGTTTCCCATGCCGATGACCAGTCCGATGCCAACCTTCAACGCATGATCTGGTACGGCATCGAACCGGCGATTCCGACCGACATCCTGCGTGCAATTAAGCTGGCGCACCAGAGCAAACTTCCCAAGATTTCACGGTTCATCGCGCGACGACTGTGCGAAAGCGACCTGCGCGCGAAGGGTTTGCCCGCCGTAATCCAGGCAATTGCCGGTAGCGAATCGTCCGCGCTCGCCCGTCAAATGCTGACGGGCGTTCGCGAAGCACTGGCCGGCGTCCGCGCGTTGCCAATGCCTGACGGCTGGATGGCCCTGTCGTCCAAGCTCTCAAAATCAGACGACGCAGAACTGCTCGACACGTTACAAGGCGTGTCGCTGATCTTCGGCGAAAGCAAGGCAATCGCCGCGCTCACGGCAAAGATTAGCGATGCGAAGCTGCCGGTACTCGAGCGCCGCGCGGCAATTGACGCCTTGGTCGAACGCCGCGTGGCCGGGCTTCCGAGGGAGCTGCATCCGCTGCTTGATGAACCGACGCTGCGGATCGCGGCGTTGCGCGGGTTGGCAGCCTACGACGACTGGCCGACTGCCGGTTTAATTATCGAACGCTACAAAAATTTTAGCGAGGCGGAGCAGATCGAAGCCCTCAACACGTTGGCTTCACGCGCGACATTTGCCGCCGCGTTACTCAAGGCAGTCGAGCAAAAACGAATTCCGCGCGGCGACATTGCTCCTTACACGGCCCGGCAGCTCGCGGCCATCAAGAACAAGGACGTCGAAGCCAAGCTTTCGGAGGTCATCGGCACGGTTCGCCCCTCCGCGGAAGATAAGCTAGCGATCAAGGCAAAGTTCAAGCAACAACTAACCACCGACGTGCTCCAACGGGCTGACATGTCGCGCGGCCGGCAGGTCTTCTCGAAAATGTGCGCCCAGTGCCACCGGCTGTTCGACGACGGCGCCAAGGTCGGGCCCGATCTGACCGGCGCTCAGCGTGCGAACCTCGACTATGTGCTTGAGAACGTGTTGGACCCCAACGCGCTGGTCGGCAAGGACTATCAACTGACCATTGTCACACTCAACGACGGCCGCGTGATCAGCGGCATTATCGAAAAACAAAACGACGCCACGCTCTCGCTAAAAACCACCGGTGGGCCGTTGCTGTTGTCGAAAAGCGATATCGACGACTTACAACAATCGCTGGTGTCGATGATGCCCGAGGGGCAACTGGAAAAGCTCTCGCTCCAAGAGGTGCGTGACCTGGTTGGCTACTTGGGCTCGCCAGCGCAGGTTCCGCTGCCGTAGCGGCATTTCGTTATTAGACAGAACAGAATCAAACCTGTTTTACGATAGTATCCGCCCCGTGCCATAATTAAGATCAAGTGCTTAAAGATTCGTTTGTTGCGAATCGGTTACAAAAAAATGTTGACGACGGACCGCTCAATGGGCGGTCGCGAACTGAGTGGACGCCGGAACTTATTTAATAATTCTTGCAGCGCGCAGACCGGTAGCGCGGCAAACTCGGGCGGATGTTGGCGTGAGTCACCTAAGCAGCGCGACTGAAACTCTTCAGCATCCCGCCGAGCCGCTGCTTGAACTCGCTAAGACTTGCGCGCTCAGTCACTTACAAAATCGACTCTCTAAATCTTTGTTACGAAGAGGGTCTCGCACGGGGAGGCCAGTGACCAAAACCGAATACGATCAGGCCGGCCAATTGATTAGCGTCATCGATCCGATGCGCCGCACGTCGAGCTACGCCTACGACAATCTGGGCCGCCTGATTACCGCGACCGAGCCCGACCCGGACGAATTCGGCCCGCAGCTTGCCGCGCGAATGACCTACGCGCACGACGTGTTCGGCGCGGTGCTGACCGCGACCGATCGTTTGAACCAGGTCACCAGTTCGGCCTACGACGGCTTCCATCGTCTGCAAACATCGACCGACGCCAACGGCGACCCGACCGGCTACACCTACGACCCCAACGGCAATCGGCTGACGCTGACCGATGCCGAGAGCAACACGACCAGTTGGGTCTACGACGCGCTGAATCGCGTGACCGCAGAAACCAATGAACTCAATAAAACCCGCTCGTTCGAGTACGACGCCAACAGCCGGCTCGCCAAACAGACCGATCGCAATGCCCGCGTCACCGAATACTTCTTCGACGACCTGGGCCGCCTGACCGAGGAGCGCTGGAAGAGCGGCGGCTCCACCCTCCGCAATTTGAACTTCGCTTACGATTCAGCCGGTCAATTGACCGGCGCCGACGACAGCGATTCGAGCGGTCGAGACTACGACTATCTGTATGACGAACTGGGCCGTTTGGAAGAAACGCAATGGCATGGACCCTCTCGCGACTACTGGCTGACCAATGCGTACGACGCCGACTCGCGCCGTACAGGCCGCAATTTCGACTTTCAAGAATCAGGCTATGCTCGACTCGACTACCTGATCGATGTTTTTACCTACGACGCGCTCGATCGCCTGACCCGGGTCACGCAGGCCGGCTATAACGAGGTGGCGCGTAAACGGGCCGACTTTACCTACAACCTGGCCGGACAGTTGGCCGCGATCAACCGCTACGGCGATCTGGCCGGCACGTCCCTCATGGCCGCAAGTACCTACGGCTACGACGGCGCGGGGCGTTTAATCGCTCTCGATCATACTCGCGGCTCGACGGTGCTTGCCGGCTATGATTATGTCTGGGACGCCGCCGATCGGATCACCAGCTTCACCAGTTCGCAGTATTCG
>JAYTAU010000796.1:0-2375 GCA_043737375.1 Planctomycetia bacterium | reverse complement strand
CGCGACGGTCAGACGACCGGCCAGCGCGTTACGTTTCCGCCCGAGGAGCTAGGCATCGGCGAACGTCGCCAGCGCTACCAACGTTTGGCTCGACAGGTTGCCTATCTCGTCGAATTACAAGCGGCCAACATGCAATCGAACGAAACCTTGCTGCCGACTATGATCGGCGGCTCGCTACTGAAGGCGCACGACGCGAAACAAGTCACTATCGAATGTTATCGAGCCGCAACGCTAGTCTTTGACGAAATGAAATCCCTCAGCGCGAAGGCGAATCGACCGCCCGAAAAAACATTTAGCGCGGATATTTGGATGTCGCCCGGCACCAAGGAGCCGCTGTTCCTCAAGAAGGGTGAGGCCCGCGACATGGCGCCGGTGGTCAAGCCGGCCACGAAATCGCCCGGCACCGGGTTGAAACTCGATTCTCCGGAAACCGACGATCCGGCCGTTCGCCCGAACCGTTTGCGGACGCCGCCGGGGTTTCCCGCTCCGAACCAATTGCCGCCTGCCTTCCCGCCGTCGGTGCCGTGAAACCCGTTTGCCGGGCCGACACTGGTTGCCGTGTGAACATTTCGCACGATGTTCTGAACCGCCGTAATGTTCTGGATTTTTTTATTTTGTCGCCAACCGTTGATGCCATGACGAACGTTCGAACTTACTTCAGCACATTGACCCAAGAGTTTGGCCAGGGTTGGACTCGATTTTGGTTCGCACCGAGCGACCCGTACGTGCTGGGAGTGATTCGCCTGGGTACGGGCATCATTGCGCTGTGGTGGTACGTGTCTTATTACCCGGATTTGCAAGACTGGTTTGGTCCCGACGGATTGATCTCACTCGAAAAGGTGCATCAATGGCGCGGCCCCAATCGGTCGTTCTCGATATTCGATTACACCAACTCGGCGTCGTCGCTCTGGTTTGCTTATTGGCTGGGATTGGCCGTATTGTTGGCATTTACCGTCGGATTGTTTTCGCGCCTGACCAGCGTATTGGCGTTTGTGTGGGTCGTGTCGTTACTCTGGCGTGCGCCGATGTTGGACCGACCTGTCGACGGCGTGCTGACGATGGTCATGTTCTATTTGTGCATTGGCCCGTCGGGAGCAAGCGTGTCGCTGGATCGTTGGTGGGCGAAACGCAAACTCGATGCAGGCAAAAGTGAACACGCCCTGACAACTCTCGAACCGCGTCGCTCAAGTGCCGCAACCGTGGCAATTCGATTGATGCAAGTTCATTTGGTCATGATCTACGCCGCGATGGTGCTTGCTCAACTCCAATTCGAAGCCTGGTGGATTGGCCGGGCATTGTGGGGCTTTATCGGCAAGCCCGAGTCGAGTTACATCGATATGACTTGGATTCACGACTACGTTTACTTGCTGAACATTTGGACGCTCGGCGTGGTCGCATTCGAACTTAGCTTTGTCGCGCTGATTTGGAATCGACTGGCCCGACCGCTTTTATTGGTGCTGTCGGTGTTCGTTTGGCTAAGTGTCGGGATCATCAGCGGGATGATGAGTTTCGCGCTCATCATGATCGTGGCCGGGCTGGCGTTTGCGTCGTCGGAGTGGTTACGCGGTTGTCGTCCTGCAGTAACGCATCCATAGTTCAGGCTACAGCCTGACGCACGCGAAATTTTTTATCAGACTGGCCGGTCATTCAGCCCTCGGCTTCGCCGGGGGATTAGACCGCGAGTCGACGGTGTGCGAGCAAAAGAGTACTTCATTGCTCCGCCCCCAGGCAAAGCCGGGGCTGAGAAATTCCTCACACCAAGAAATCGGCTTACGTTGTCAGCGACGGCGGCGAAGCGGCGAAATCGCGATACAATTCGGTCGCGACCTCGACATCGCCGGCTCGCGGGATCAACACCGTGCGAATGCGCGCTCGAAGGATGACCCCTTTTTCAAGTCGACCTGCGAACAGACGGTGCGCAACATGCAACTGTTTGCGACCGGATTCCGATTGGTTGATATCCGGTGTAAAACGGGTGGCCGAGAAATCCGCGGGATGAACCATCTCGACAATTGAGCATTGCAAGTTACTGAGTCGAAGCACGAAACAACCGGTTCCGTTGAAATTCGTGACAATCGTTTCGTGATCGATAGCCAATGGCGTTACCGCCTCTGCGCCTGCTTCGGCGAGTTGCAGCACTTGCGCGCTTTCGACCGGCAGCGACGAGCAGACGTCGAGTGCAGGGTCGCTATCCAACAAATGCGTTTGGACCGACGTGATTAGTTCGACGCCGACGACATTTGCAAACCGGTCGTCGAATCGGCAGCACCGGAAGTAGAGTTGCCCGCGCAGCGGGCGTTCTCGTAAGTGGTAGGTCGCGACAAGATCATTGTCGCGCACATAAGCATCCAACGCGCTTGCGCCGGACTCGGTCA
>JAYTAU010000795.1:0-5996 GCA_043737375.1 Planctomycetia bacterium | reverse complement strand
TGCTACACGGTCTGCAAGCCGGTCTATGAGACCAAAACTTGCAACTACACCGTCTGCAAGCCGGTCATGGAAACCCGCGAGTGCCAGTACACGGTTTGCAAGCCGGTCTACGAGACCAAAACTTGCAACTACACCGTCTGCAAGCCGGTCATGGAAACCAAGACCTGCAACTACACGGTCTGCAAGCCAGTCTACGAGACTCGCACCAAGGAAATTTGCTACACGGTCTGCAAGCCGGTCTATGAGACCAAAACTTGCAACTACACCGTCTGCAAGCCGGTCATGGAAACCAAGACCAAGGACATTTGCTATACCGTCTGCAAGCCGGTTCACTATACCAAAACAGTTCAGGTCTGCTGCGGTCGTTGGGAAACACAAGTCTCGGAATGCCCGGGCCGTGTGATCTGCAAGACCGTTCAAGAACCCGGCTGTTGGGAATGGGATCCTTGCTGCTGCCGTTGCGTCTATCGCCCCGGTTGCTGCAAAACGGTTCAAGTTCAATGCCCTCCGGTCAAAACCTGCAAAAAGGTTTGGGTTCCGGAAACTCGCGAGCAAACTGTCAACTGCGTGAAGTACGTGCAAGAAACCTGCACCAAGCAATGCACCTACCAAGTGTGCAAGATGGTTGCCGAGACCTGCACCAAGACGTACCAAGTTTGCAAAATGGTGCCGGAAACTCGCACCAAGACTTGCACCTACACGGTCTGCAAGATGGTGCCTGAAACCTGCACCAAGACGTACCAAGTTTGCAAGATGGTGCCCGAAACCATGACCAAGACCTACACGGTCTGCCGCATGGTTCCGGAAACTCGCACCAAGACCTACCAGGTTTGCAAGATGGTGCCCGAGACCATGACCAAGACCTATCAGGTCTGCCGCATGGTGCCGGAAACTCGCACCAAAACTTGCACCTACCAAGTTTGCAAAATGGTGCCCGAGACCAAGGTCAAGACCTGCACCTACACCGTCTGCAAGATGGTGCCGGAAGTCATGACCAAGACCTATCAGGTTTGCAAGATGGTGCCCGAGACCATGACCAAGACCTACCAGGTTTGCAAAATGGTGCCGGAACAACGCACCAAGACTTGCACCTACACGGTCTGCCGCATGGTGCCCGAAGTCATGACCAAGAGCTACCAAGTTTGCAAGATGGTGCCCGAGGTTCACACCAAGAGCTACCAAGTTTGCAAGATGGTGCCCGAGACCATGACCAAGACGTACCAAGTCTGCAAGATGGTGCCGGAAACCAAGACCAAGACTTGCACCTACACGGTTTGCAAGATGGTTCCGGAACAACGCACCAAGACCTGCAGCTACACGGTCTGCAAAATGGTGCCCGAAACGCACACCAAGGTGTGCAGCTACCAAGTTTGCAAAATGGTGCCCGAAGTTCACACCAAGAGCTACCAAGTTTGCAAGATGGTGCCCGAGCAACATGTGAAGACCTGCACCTATCAGGTCTGCACGATGGTGCCGGAAGAGAAGGTCAAGACCTGCACCTATACGGTCTGCCGTATGGTGCCGGAAACCAAGACCAAGACCTGCACCTACCAAGTTTGCAAAATGGTGCCCGAAGAAATCGTGAAGACCTGCAACTACACGGTCTGCAAAATGGTTGCTGAAACCCACACCAAGACTTGCAACTACCAAGTTTGCAAGATGGTGGCCGAGACCAAGACGAAGACCTGCACCTATCAGGTTTGCAACATGGTCAAGGAATGCAAGAGCGTGGAAGTGCCCTACAAGGTCTGCCACATGGTTGCCGAAAAGTGCGTCAAGCAAGTCCCGTACACGATCTGCAAGCCGGTGCACTACACCAAGACCATCCAGGTCAAGCGTTGTGTGCCGCGTCAGGTCGCCTACACGGTGACTCGCTGCTGCCCAAAAGTGGTTTGCAAAGAAGTGCCGGTGCAGGTCTGCTGCCCGGTCGCTTGCTGCGAACCGACTTGTGCCGCTGAGCCGACCTGCGGCTGTGCGAAGTAAGGGGAATGGTTAGTAAGTTGGTAAGCCAACCTTTCGTCGGACAATGACGACGGGTATGAATGGCCAGGGTTATAAAAGAAGGGGTCCGATCGCAAGATCGGGCCCCTTTTTCGTTGGTAGAATGCTGATCGCCGTGCGAGCCGACCAATGCTGATCTTCACCCCCGCGATCGCCTCTTGAAATCAAGCCGGCAGTTCGACTAGTCTGAAGCTGTATCAATCTACTCTGGTGCAGTGGCTTACCGCCTGACTGGTAAACAACTGTGCGCACAACGTACCTTCATTTGCGGAATAAATCGGTAGCCGCACCACGTGCGCGATCGACGTAACTTCAAGCAGTCACAAGATTAATGGTCTTGCCGCTTCGGAAAAACCATTGGAATTATTCCGCATTTTCGGAAATTTGTGACACGTGCGCGGAATAATTCGCGGCCTGAAAGTTTTTTCTACAGGAATTGTCGTCGCCAAAAATGTTAGCGGTCCGTTGAACATGTGAATGTGTCGGCGTCAGATACATAGGTACTAGCGGGCCGTTTAAATTCAAGGAGCATTGAATACTGAAACACTGATTTTGAGGGGCATGAATGCCCCTGGACCTTTAATCAATACGACGTTGCCAAGCGAGTTTTTCCTTTGCTACCTACTTTCGAGACGCTCACACGGCTGGGGTGGTTCACCACACAGGCTCTACCTAATGGATCGTCGCATGATAAGATTGAACGTCTGTCGCCCTTGATCGCTCCCAGCCCGCGTAGTGTTATGAAGTACGAAGCATGAATGCAGAGAATGTCAGCGGCGATCAATCCCGACAGCGAGCCGGCGAGTCATCGCCTAGCGAAGATCGATTGCAGATGGCCTTGAGCGCCGCGCAGATGGCGGCTTGGGAGTTTGACCCTGCGACCGGTAACCTCATCATCTCCGACAATGCGGCCGATCTGTTCGGTCTGTTGCCGGGCAGCACGCTCGATCATAGCAATCAAGGGTTTGCCCTGGTCCATCCCGACGACGCCCAGCGCCATCGGGCCGTCGTGATGAAAGCGGTCGACGAGTGCGGCAGTTACTTGAGCCAGTTCCGCATCATCCGCCCCGATAACGGTGCGATAATCTGGATGGAGGAACGGGGTCACGGAGTCGGCAGCGGGCCAGGCAAAACAACGCGATTGGTCGGCGTCGTCATGGACATCACCAGTCGCACCAACGCGGAATTGCGCGCCCGTCAGCTCCAGGAACAGCTCGAGATCGCCATCGACGCGTCCGAACTTGGCACGTTTCATTGCGAGATGCCGCTGGGCCGCATCGTCTGGAACGATCGCTGCAAAGAGCACTTCTGGTTGGAACCTGACGCCGAAATCGACTTCGATCTCTTTTATTCCATCCTCCATCCCGACGATCGCGAGCGTGTGCGCGCCGCGGTCGAGGCCTGCGTTTCTAAGGGCAAAGTGTATGATGTCGAGTATCGAACCGTTTCTCCGCACCGCGTAGTTCGCTGGCTGCGTGCCACGGGGCGAACTTATTACGATTCGGACCAAAATCCGATCCGCTTCGACGGCACGACCCAAGACATCACCACGCGCAAGTTCAATGAACGACAAGATCAATTGGTTTTTAGTTTAGACGAAGCGATACGTCCGCTAAGCGATGCCGCAACTATCACGGCAACCACGGCTCGGATGTTGGGCGAGAATCTGGCAGTCGATCGCTGTGCCTATGCCGAAGTCCTGGCCGATCAAAATACGTTCGACGTAACCGGAGATTTCAACTGCGGCGTGCCCAGCATCGTCGGACGCTACACGTTCGATCAGCTTGGAGCGGAAGCATTGCGGCTGATGCGTGCCAATTTGCCGTATATCGTTCACGACATCGATTCCCATCAGCCGCCGCTGGAAGACCTGTCGGCCTATCGTCAGACGCAAATTCAAGCCGTGGTCTGCATCCCATTGCACAAGCATGGCAAGTTGGTCGCAGCCATGGCGGTCCATCAGAAAACACCGCGGAATTGGACCCCCCGCGATGTCAATTTAGTCGAACTTGTCGCCAACCGCTGTTGGGAGTCGATCGAACGCGCACGGTTCGCTCGCAGTTTGCATGACAGCGAAGCCAAATTTCGCCAACTGGCCAACACGATTCCGCAATTGGCTTGGATGGCGAACCCCGACGGTTGGATCTTTTGGTACAACGAACGCTGGTACGAATATACGGGTACCACTCTGGAGCAGATGCAGGGCTGGGGTTGGGAGGACGTTCACGACCCGGTCGAACTCAAACGGGTGTCGGTGACTTGGAAAGCCGCGCTGGCCGGCGGTCAGCCCTGGGAAGACGAATTTCCGTTGCGTCGTCACGACGGCGAGTTCCGCTGGCACTTGTCGCGCGCGTTGCCGCTACGTGACGGCGAGGGGCGAATCGTACTTTGGTTCGGCACTAATACCGATATCACCGACCAACGCCGGCTTGCCGAAGAGCGCGGCCTACTGCTCGAAAATGAACGCGCCGCGCGGGCCGAGGCCGAACATGTCGGCCGCATGAAAGATGAGTTTCTGGCCACACTCTCGCACGAATTGCGGACACCGCTTAATTCCATCTTGGGTTATGCCACGCTGATGCGCATGGCCAAAATGAGCGAGACGGAAATCCAAAACGCGATTGCCACGATCGAACGCAACGCTCGCCTGCAAGCACAATTGATCGAAGACCTGCTCGACATGAATCGGATCATTTCGGGTAAGGTCCGGCTCGAAATTCAATCGGTGAATCTGGCCGAAATCGTCGAAGCGTCTGTCGACACCGTGCGGCCGTCGGCCGAAGCCCGTGAAATTCGCTTACAGAAAATCATCGATCCGGTGGCAGGCCCGATTCGCGGCGACCCGGGCCGTCTGCAACAAGTCGTTTGGAATTTACTGACCAACGCCATCAAATTCACTCCTAAAGGCGGCAAGGTTCAAGTGGTCACCGAACGGGTCAATTCGCACATCGAAATCACCATTTCGGATTCGGGGCAAGGGATCTCCGCGGAATTCTTGCCCTATGTCTTCGACCGCTTTCGCCAGGCGGACGCATCGACTTCGCGCCGGCATGGGGGACTCGGTCTCGGGCTATCGATCGTGCGTCATTTAGTCGAACTGCACGGCGGCAGCGTGCAGGCACATAGTCCCGGTGAGGGGCTGGGTTCGACCTTCATCGTTTCACTACCGGTCACGGTGGTGCATCAACCGCTGGATCCCGTGGCGCGACAGCATCCGACTACTCCGCGATTCAAACCATACGAGTGCAATGTGGATCTATCGGGCATTCGCGTACTCGTGGTCGATGACGAGCCGGATGCCACGGCCTTAGTCGAGCGGGTGCTCACCGAGTGTAAAGCATTGGTCACCAAAGCCGGATCGTCACGCGAAGCGATTCTGATTCTATTGCAGCAAGAGTTCGATGTTCTGATTAGCGATATCGGGATGCCTGTCGAAGACGGGTATCTGCTGATTCAGAAGGTAAGAGAGTTGACCAATAAAAACAAAGATATTGCCGCAGTGGCTTTGACCGCTTTCGCTCGATCCGAGGATCGCCAGCGCGCCGCGCTGGTCGGTTTTCAAACCCATCTCGCTAAGCCGGTTGAAGCGGCCGAGTTGGTCGCCGTGGTGGCTAATTTATCGAAAAGACACCCTGTCGGAAAAACTTGATCCCGTGCCTATGCAGACCAAGATATTTGATTCCAAAACCGCTCTGGGTGCAGCCGCCGCTGCCGATGGTGCGGCCCGAATTCGGCACGCGATCGCCGATCGAGGCGAAGCAAACATCATCGTGGCCACCGGGGCGTCGCAGTTCGAAATGCTCGACGCGTTGACCCGCGAGCCCGACATCGAATGGAATCGCGTGACCGGCTTTCATTTGGATGAGTACGCGGGGCTACCGATTTCACATCCCGCTTCGTTTCGGCTTTTTCTTTGGCAACGTTTTATCAGTCGATTGCCGCATCCGCTTAAGTCATTTCATTTTCTCGACTGCGAACGGACTCTGCTTGAAGAA
>JAYTAU010000794.1:0-5999 GCA_043737375.1 Planctomycetia bacterium | reverse complement strand
ATCTTTTCAACCAAGAATCGAGCACCGGTTCTCGGCGATGATTGGCGTGACGAATTGTTTCATGTATTGGGCGGAACCGCGAATACCCTGGGGTGCCAATCCTTGATTGTTGGCGGAGTAGCCGACCATATTCACATGCTATTGCAATTGGGACGAACGATCACGATTGCCGACGCGGTCGGCAAGATCAAATCAACGTCGTCCCTTTGGATCAACCAAACCCATGCATCGTCGTTTCAATGGCAAGCGGGCTACGCCGCGTTTTCGGTTAGCCAATCGAACTTAGATGCCGTTCGGGAATACGTTCGCTGTCAGCCACAACATCATGCTAAGCAAAGTTTTCAGGATGAACTACGAGAATGGTTGCGACGATACGAAATCGATTGGGACGAAAAATATGTTTGGGATTAACGGTGAACGGTCCCTACGGGACCGCATTCGCTTGGCATCGCTACCTAGGGCTTCGCCCTAGGCTGACAGAAACGACCTTTCAGGTCGAGGCATCTTGATCCTTGCTGCCCGCAGCCTCAAACCCCCAGTCACCAATCTCTAGCCTCTAGCCTCCAGTCTTTAGCCTCACACTTCCAGCCTGCAGGCCACGAATCGTAATCTCCAACACTCTCACCCCTCGCTGCTCGTCCCCCATGCAAAATAAGGTCGCCACGAATAACGAGGGACTGGCTGCGACCAACGCCCCGCCGCCGCGCGAGCCGCTGCCCGTCTGGTACCCGCCCTGGGCACGCGAGCTGGCGGATCTATATTTCTCGGGCACGACATGCATGTTCGTGTTGCATGGCAACGTGCATGACCTGATCCATTGTCCCGCTGATCATTCCGAGCGTTACTGCAATTTGACCGAGTTTCTTGCCGAGCAAGTGTTCGGCAATTGGGACATCGTGTTGGGCTACGATTTGAGTCGCGGATTGCGGGCGCTAGCCGGGGGCAACGCCAAACGTTTACAGGTTATGATGCAACACGTGACGGCACGGTTTGGCGAGCCGGCCACTTGGCCGCGCGAGCCGGACAAAATGTTGTTCGGGCTCGATGCATTCGTCGAACGCAATCTGGTCGACGAGCCGCAGCAGCGCAAAAGCCTGGCAGTGGTATTCGACTACGCGCAGTACCTCGTTTCGGCCGGCGACTTGGAAAGTCTGGCGCGCGGTAACGCATCGCGATTGGTAAGGATGTTGACTTGGGCGCAAAATCCGCACATCAAGCGGGTCAATATGGCGTTTTGTCTGATCGCCGACAAACTGTCCGAAATGAACGATCGGCTGCTGCATAGCCCGCATGTGGCAACGATTGAAATTCCGCTGCCCGACCGGGCCACGCGCGAGCGATACATTATTCAAGCAGCGGGAAATGATGAGTTTTCGAAGCTGGCTGATTTCACCCCACAGCAGCTTGCCGATTTATCGAACGGGCTGAGCCTGACGAATTTGAACGTCGTGCTGCAACAGGCTTCGCGTTCGGGCCGGCGACTCGACGCCGCGCGATTTCGCGAGTTGAAGAAGTCCATGATCGAACGGCAATGCCAGGGGCTCGTCGAATTTGTCGAGCCGCACCACACGCTCGATCTGGTGATCGGCCACGACGACGCGATCAATCGTTTGAAGCAGGATGCCGCGGCCATTCAGCAAGGGCAGTCCGACACCGCGCCGATGGGTTATTTGATCTGCGGGCCGGTCGGGACAGGCAAAACATTTTTGGCCGAATGCTATGCCGGCTCGGTCGGCATTCCGTGCGTGGCGCTGCGAAATTTTCGCTCGAAGTATGTCGGCGAAACCGAAGGAAATCTGGAGCAGGTACTAACGGTGTTGCGTTCGCTCGGGCCGGTGCTGGTGATCGTCGACGAAGCGGACGCAACGCTTGGCAATCGACAGGCGTCGGGCGATAGCGGCACCTCGGCCCGCGTGTTTTCGATGATCGCCAATCAGATGGGCAACACGCGTTATCGCGGCAAGATCGTCTGGATGCTGTTGACCAGCCGGCCGGATTTGCTGCCGATCGACTTGAAACGACAAGGTCGCGCCGAAGTTCACATCCCGCTATTTTATCCGCACGACGAGGCCAGTGTGCGGGCCATGTTTTTGGCGATGGCGAGAAAAAGCAAATTGAAATTAAGCGAGGACGCGCTTCCGACGATGGATCCCAAGCGTCGGCTGAGCGGTGCCGATATCGAAAGCATCGTACTAACGGCCAAGCGAACGGCGTTCACAGCGGGCCGCCACGAGTTGACCAAGGCCGACTTGGAGCAGACATTGGCTGAATTTATTCCTTCGGCGCAAGGTTTGGAAAAGGAACTGCAAGACCTGGCCGCCGTGCTAGAATGTACGCAGTTAAGTTTTTTGCCGCCGGAGTGGCGCGAGAAAGTTCAAGTGCCCGAAGGTCGTAGCCGATTGCAAGAACGGCTGGTGGCAATTCGGCAACTAATCGAAGAGTAATAAATTACCACGGAGACACAGAGGCGCGGAGCACGATTAAAATCGTTACAGCTCATCATATTTGCTCCGTGCCTCCGTGCCTCCGTGGTTTACTTAATCGTTGATACAAAAGCATAGCTTCAACTTTCAGGAATCGTTCTCATGTCTGCCGGTTTTCAATCGAAATGGTTTGACGAAAAATCCGATACTCCGATTATCGCTGAGCGCGCTCGCCAGCTCGATTCGTTCTTGAAGGCCGTGGCCGACGGGCAAGTCGAGACGCACGAACTCGAAGCTCAAGAGCAGCGGCTGGTCACGCTGATGAAAGAAATCGAGCCGCGACTCGACCCGGCAATTCACGATAAAGTGACGGAATTGCTCTGCGAGTTGACGGCTTACGACATGATGCAGGTGCTGAACCTGATGCAAGAGAGCCGACCGAAGACCACATTTCGCGGATAAGACGACGGGCAGTCATTCCTCCTAACCCGAAGCGTTAGCGAGGAGCGATCCTATGTTGCAGTTATCTCGCTTACACTCTGGCTATGATTGTTGACTCAGTAAGTAAACGGAAAGAGTTCCGTTCTTTAGCCTGACGCCCGGCTGGTCTGGTCGTTTGTCGTCAGGCTGAAGCCTGACCTACCAATTCAACGGAATGAATTCCGTTCTACGTCTTGGTTTCACTTGCATCGTTCGACGCCTTGCTATCCTTCGCATCGATAAACACCTCGACTTGCTGCCCTACGAACACCGGCCGATCCTTGGGTTCCAGCTCATAGATCACCTGCAACACGCGGGTATCGACCCGTTCCGTGTTTTGTCCCGTCAACGATTTCTTAGGCACCACATACGGTTCGACGCGCACAAATTTCAGCGGGTACTTTTCGCCGGCGTTGCCTTTGAGCGTGGCCCAGGCTGCGGTCCCCGGCGTAAACCGCGGAATGTCGTGTTCGTCGATGTCGACACGTACATGCAATTGATCGATGTTTCCCAGCACGAGTAGCGGTATCGAGCTGGGCGTCGCGACGTACTCGCCCGGCCGCACGTTGACTTGCAACACTCGACCGGTCACGAATGCAGTCACGGTCGTACGGCGGATATCCTCCTCGACCGCTTTCACTTGGGCGTCAGCTTGTTGGACGGCGGCCTCGGCAACATCGCGGTCGTAGCTCCAGGCTCCGGCACGTTGTAACTCGTAATCGGCTTCGCTTTTTCGCAACCGGGCCTTGGACATCTCCAAGGCGTGTCGACGCTTACTAAACTCTTGTTCGGTCAATACGCGCCGCCCGCCCGAATTCAGTTCTTCCGCTCGGCGAAGTTCATCGAGCATGTCGGCAGCATTGGCACGTGCTTCATCGACCGCGGCCTGATAGATGGGGAGGCTCTCTTTGCGCGGCTGGCTGGCGAGTCGCACCGTCTCGGCATTTGCCGAAGCCAGGGCCGCTTTGCGTACCGCCAAATCGGCCAGTAACTGACGATCGTCGAGCTTGAATAGCGGATCGCCCGGCTTGACGCGATCGTTGACTTTGACAAATACTTCGGTCACCAATCCTGGTGAGGTCGAACCCACGGCGATATTCTCGGTCTCGGCTTCGACGACTCCCGAACCGGCCAAGGTTTTGGCAAACGGCGAACGTGCCGGTTGAATCGGAGGCGGAACTTCCTGTTCGACGGGCCGCGATTTTATGACATATTGCACGGCAAACACCAACAGCGCCAAAGCCACAAGCGGCAACACGTACTTGACGATCATCGAGGCTCCCGAAAAATCGCGACGCTTGCTAACCCGACCGACGGTTTGGCTAATAGGCTGACCGGCGGATTTGCTGCCGGCGGTTCGCTGTGCGCCGCCGATTGAAAATAGCATACTTGATTCCTTAATGATCCGCCCCCGCAACCGACATCGCGGGGGAATTGTTCTCTTCGACTTTTTCGACGTGACCGTCTTCCATATGCGCAATTCGATGTCCAAATTGAAACACGCGACTGTCGTGCGTGACCACGATCACCGCCCGATCCGATTGCAAGGCCACGTCGTGCAGCAATTCCATGATTAGCTTGCCGTTGACCGCATCGAGAGCCGAAGTCGGCTCGTCGCAGACCAGCAACCGCGGACGATGGACCATCGCCCGTGCAATCGCCACGCGTTGTTGTTGACCGCCTGAAAGCTCGTTGGGCGGGGCGTGCATTCGATCGGCCAGGCCGACTCGGGCGAGCGCTGCTTCGGCCTCAGCCACGGCGCGGCGACGCGATTGCCCCTGAATCATCAAAGGCACCGCGACGTTCTCGGCCGCATTGAGCGACGGCAACAAGTTGAACTGTTGAAACACAAAGCCGATGTTCTGGCCGCGAAAACGGACCACCTGCCGGCCCGACAGTGCACGCAAATCCGTGCCCAACACCGAAACTGCGCCATCGGTCGGTTCGAGAATGCCGGCCAACACCGAGAGCAGCGTGGTCTTTCCGCAACCGCTCGGGCCGACCAACAGCGTCATCTGACCGGTGTAAACGTCGAGGTCCACACCGCGCAGCGCCATGACCCGCGTGCCGCCGGAGCCGAACTCCTTGGTCACGCCGCGACAGTGAACGGCGATGTTGGTTTCGTCAGACACCATTTTGAAAACTACTTGAGGTCACTTACCACGGAGGCACAGAGACACGGAGGATAAAACTAGAGGAATGTCGCGCGCTAAAGACGCAAAAGTTTTGAAGATTATGACAATGGACAATCCAACTAAATTCCTATTTCGTGTGACTCGTGGTTTCACCTGCCTGATTCGCGTTCATTCGTATTCATTCGCGGCCAGAAATTTCAGGCTTTTCTACGTGCCTCTGCGCCTATGCGGTTAAAAACTTTTTTAATCCGAGTTAACCTTTGAACACGATTGCCGCGTCGACGGTTAATACGCGGCGAACGCTTAACAACGCTGTCAGAATTACCATGAGCATCACCGCTACCGCTGTGATGACGAGTATCGGCCAGGGCATCGAAAACGCCAACTTGTCGTTGAATCGAGTCAGCTCGCCAAACACCGCCGCGCCGCCCACGCCCAGCCCATAGCCGATCAGCCCGACTTGAATCGCCTGCAATAGGACCATGCCCACGATGCGCGCGTTACTAGTTCCCATGGCCTTTAGTGCGCCGAACTGTTTCAGGTTTTCAACGGTGAACAGATAGAACGTCTGGCCGGCGATGGCGGTCCCGACGATAAAGCCCAACAGCACGGTGATGCCGAAGTTGATTGGAATTCCGGTCTTCTCCATAAAGTAGAACATCGTCTTCGAACTAAAATCCTCGCGCGTCAGGGCCAGTAAACCTGTCTGCTGCTGAATTTGTTGGCAGACTTGCTCGACCGGCACACCCGGTTTTGCTTCGGCCAGAATGAACGAGAGCACCTTGCGTTCGCTGGGTGCAAATAGCGTCGCTTGGCTGAATCGCGTGTAGACGACCGGAAAGGTTTGAAACGTGCGTGAGGCTTTGCAAACGCCGACCAACACGCCGCGGCGATCGTTCATCTCGAAAGTTTTGCCAAGCGTGTACGGTTCGTTCGGCCAAAGTTGCTTGTAGCCGGCGTC
>JAYTAU010000793.1:0-2381 GCA_043737375.1 Planctomycetia bacterium | reverse complement strand
CCGTACTTCGCCGCCGCTAATCATCTCCTAACATAGCGGCCCAGTCGTGACGATTCTGCCACGCGCAGCTTCCGAATATTGGTTCGCTAATGCTGCCGACTCGAATGCACAAAGCGATGATCGAGGTCCGTGATGCCCGACACAATCCATAAGCTAGGGTAGATGTGGATAATACGATATGAACTACATGACATCGCATCCTGGCTGTCGCACTGTCAACGATTGCATAACGACAAAGAACTGAACCGAACGGAGTTGAGTGTCCATGAAGATTCTGGTCGTCGACGACGATGAAATTGCTCGCGCGATGTTGGAGAACACATTGGTCCGCGCGGGCTACGACGTTACCACGGCCACGAACGGGCGTGCGGCGCTGGAGATCTTGCGCGAAGAAGAGTGCCGGCTGGTCATCACCGATTGGGAAATGCCCGAGATGACCGGCATCGAGCTATGCCAAGCGGTGCGCACGGGTGACATTGCCGGCTATGTGTATGTGATTTTGTTGACGAGTCGCGACAGTTTGCAAGAGACCGTCGATGGGCTCTCGGCGGGTGCAGACGATTTCATCAAAAAGCCGTTTGATCCGTCGGAGCTGGTGGTACGGGTACGCGCGGGCGAACGCGTGTTGTCGCTCGAAACTCGCGACGTGGCGATCTTTGCTTTGGCTCGTCTGGCCGAATCGCGCGATCCCGAGACCGGCGCGCACTTGGAGCGCGTGCGCAGTTATTGCCGCTTGATCGGTCAGTATCTGACAACGCTACCGAAATACTCCAAAGAAGTTGACGCCGAGTTCGTGAGGCTGTTGTATAGCACCAGTCCACTACACGACATCGGCAAGGTCGGTATTCCCGATAATGTGCTGCTGAAGGCCGGGCTGTTGAACGATCGCGAATACGCGATCATGAAAAGCCACGCGCAATTAGGAGCCGACACATTGCAGGCCGCGTTGGGACAATTCCCACAAGCCAAGTTTCTTAAAATGGCGCGCGACATCGCGCTGACGCATCACGAGCGCTGGGACGGCACGGGCTACCCGTCGGGAACGATCGGCGAAGACATTCCCCTCTGCGGTCGCATTCTCGCTTTGGCCGATGTTTACGACGCGCTAACTTCGAAGCGCGTTTATAAGCCTGCGTATTGCCACGACGTGGCGCGGTCGATCATCGTCGACGGTTCAGGCAAGCATTTCGATCCGGCGATCGTCGAGGCGTTTATTGCCTGTGAGCAGCAATTCATCGACATCAGCCTGCGGATGCGCGAGGCCAAGCCGGCGGCTGTCACGAGTGAACAACTTGTGGGCGCGGCAAACTGAGTGGAGGGTGGTGAGTGGGGCGCTGTGGTTCACTCCAGGCGCTGACGCTTCTGGCTCGCCGATTTACTTAACCGACTTTCGCCGGCGCATCGACACACTGCTGAATCACCGCGTCCCAGGCACGACCGACCGCGCTGGGGTTGAATCGGCGAGCGACATAGATTTGACCGTCCGTCAGTCGCTGTCGGACTTCTCTCGGATTATGAATCGCCCATTCGATGCCTGCCGCCATGGATTCGCTGAGCCATAAGTAATCTCCCAGCTCGCAATACGATGGTAACGGATAAGCGATGACAAAGCGGCCGGCGCGGATCGACTCGACCGCGCGGTTGGGGCTCTTCACGATCTTCTTCGCAATCGGCAAACTGGGCAGCAACACCAAGTCGCACGATTGCATCGCTCGCCAAGTTGCCTCGGACGACCAGGGAGTCAATGCCGTTGTCAGACGGCCGTTGGATTGCCTGCCGGCATCGTGCAGAACATCGTCAATCTGCCGGTTTCTTGCTTCTGTTATCACTTGCAACGCCAACGGTCGACGCTGACTCAGTTCGATCAGGCCCGGGAGCATGTCCGCGACCGTATCGAAATTCACCGGGTGTCCGAACCAGAGTAGCCGGGTGCTTTCGACGCGCGGGGCAAACATCGGCTCAGCGGCCGGTCCTTCGAACGGATCGTCAATGACCGTCGCACGCTTGCCGGTTCGCTGAAGAATAGTTTCGGCCATCGCCGCGGTGCTGGCCACGATTCGATCGGCCATCGCACAGAGCGCAAAGTAGGCTTGCGATAGTTCCGGCGTGTCGAAATGATCGTCGCAAATGTCCAGCAGCACGCGGGCACCAAGCTGCTTGGCCCGCTGGGCAAGCAGTACGCCGCGCTGGGCGAAGACTTTGGAGATGATGACGACATCGGCACGCAAATTCGTGTCAATCGCCGTAGCGGAGTGCGAAGCGGTATCGATTGCCGCATCGACGGTTAAGAACTCGACTTGATTCCCTCGCTCGCGAAGGTATCGCGCGGGGGCTAACACACGATAGCGCAGACTGGCCAGCGGCGAAGTCCATTCGCCGTT
>JAYTAU010000792.1:0-2382 GCA_043737375.1 Planctomycetia bacterium | reverse complement strand
TAAAGCTTCCGCGCGAGTTTCGCGCGGAAGCTTTTTTTATTTTGAGCGACGATTTGAAGGGTACGCCTTAGGAGCGATCAAAAATAACTTCCCGATTTTTCCGACCCTCACCGCTCGTTCCTCGCTGCCTCTCCCGGAGGGAGAGGATTTTTGGAGAAGTTATTTTTCGGTCGTCCCTTAATTGCTTTGCGGTGCTACTTAACTCCCGCCGCTTGCTTCACAAATCGATGTATGCCCTTGCCATTGGCCGAGAACGTCAGCAAGTAAACTTCGCCCTGTTCGTCTTCGCCGAATGACAAGATCGGCACGTTCGGGCTGGCGATCGGGCGATTGGCGACGACATTCTGTTTGGACTCGTCGTATTTCAGTCCCCACAACTTGTTGCTCACATAATCGGCGTAAACATAGTAACCATCGAGCGCGGGAATTTCTTTGCCGCGATACACGCTGCCGCCGGTGATCGATTTGCCCAGGTCGTGGTGGTATTCCCAAATCGGGTCGATGAGTTTCTTGTCGGGGCCGGTTCCCAGAGGTCCGAACGGATGCAGTCCCTCGCGGCGATTCCAGCCGTAGTTGCCGCCGGCTTGGACGATGTCGATTTCTTCCCATAGGTTTTGTCCTACATCGGCGCACCACAGCAAGCCGGTCTTGCGATCGAAGGCAATTCGCCAGGGATTACGAAAACCGTAAGCGTAAATTTCCGGCCGATGATCCTTTTTGCCGACGAACGGGTTGTCCTTGGGAATGGCGTATTGCAGATCATGCTCTTTGCGATTGATATCGATCCGTAGCACTTTGCCCAGCAAAGTGTTCATGTTTTGGCCGTTGTCGTCGGGGTCGTTGCCCGAGCCGCCGTCGCCGAGTACCAAATACAGATTGCCGTCGGGACCAAACGTGATCGTACCGCCGTCATGGTTCCAAAACTTGTGGGTGATACGAAGTAATTCTTGCTCGCTGGCCGGATCGGCCTTGTTGGGATCATCTTTGCTAACGCGAAAGCGCGACAGAATGTTGGTCCGTTGCGGGGACTTGACCGTGTAGAACACGAAAAACTCGCCGTTTTTCGCGTAATCGGGATGAAAAGCCAGCCCCAAAAAGCCTTCTTCGTTCTCTTTGTCTTCGTAGCGAACTTTGTCTTGCATATCCAAAAAGACGTTGGTCTTGTCGGTCTTGGGATCATTGATGAACGAGTGGATCACCCCATGTTGCGTGGCCACGAACACACGGTTGGATTTGTCGTTGGCGTGTGTCAATACGATCGGTCGTAGCGGAACCACGCGACCGTTGTCGTCAGCGCTCCAACCGGTCCAGGTCAGGTTGGCGAAAGCGACCTCGGTGCCGACGCCCAGCGGAGTTTCGTCGATCTCGTGACCGGTCAGCTTAGTCGGCAGCAAAGTCACGGTGCCGGCTTTCATGTCGGGCACCAGCAAATTATTGCCCGTCGCGTCGAGACAGATATCGTTTGCCGATTTGAAGCCCTCGGCCAATAGAATCGGCTTGTCGCCGGGCCGCGGAATGACATAAATTTTGCCCGCGCCGACATCGCTCAGATAAAGTCGCCCGTGACGATCCCAAGCCAAGCCATCGCCGCGACCCAGGCCGTCGGCCGTTTTCTCGACAACGCCGTCGGACAGTCGGATGTGCAACAACTCGCCCGACATCATATCGAGCGCCAGCAAATGCTGGTGAGTCGCCGACAGTAAGCCATTGATCGATTTGACGGCCGGCGATTTGGTCGAGTCGGTCACCAGGCTGACCGCGCCCTTGGGCGTGATCTGGTAGATCGCACTGTCGGCTCCTTTTCTGTCGCCCGAATCCGCTACGTACAATGTGCCTTTTTCGTCGCTGGCGATGTCATTGAGAAATACGGGCTTTTTCGGAAAAGCGTCCGTCGCGGCCAACACGGTCGCTTGACCTTTGGCGTCGATCTTCCAGACCCGGTTCTTGTCGGCCGCAAACAGCGCCGGTCCAAATGCGACCAAACCCTTGGGATCATCCAGCCCCGATGCAAACGGCACGGCCTTACCGTCCTTGATTTCAAGCACGGCACCATCGCCATCCTTGTCTCGCTCGCCCATCACGCTGACGAATGTTCGCCCGTTGAGTCCGACGGCGACCGACTCGGGATTGACCAGCCCGGTGATCAACGGCTCGGGCAACGCGGCTTTAGTCGCGGTGCTAAAGCTTTCCAATAACATCAAAACTAAAACGGCAACTGCAACTGGCTGCAATGATTTCAAGGCAACTCTCCGATAGCTGAATAAAGATGCGAACAGTCTTGCGTGAATAGCCCCAAGGATTTTGTACAGTCTGATAATCCGCCCGGCCGAAAGCAAGCCTTTGGGTAGATTTGTCTGTTGTAAACCATTAGAAATGTCCTCT
>JAYTAU010000791.1:0-2382 GCA_043737375.1 Planctomycetia bacterium | reverse complement strand
GCATGTTGATGAGTAAAGTTTCGTACGACACCGAAGCGATGCACACACTCATGCATCATGTCACCGGCGGCTTCGTGCTGCAGGTGCTGCAACTGTTCGGGATTGCCATCATGTTGTTCTGGCTCAATCCCAAGTTGGCGTTTTTTACCATGTTGCCCATGCCCTTTGTGTTGGCGGGCAGCTTGTTCTTCTCACGCTATTTGCATCCGCGACATCATCGTTATTGGGACGCCGTCGGTAAACAAGCCGCGGCCCTGACCGGCATGCTCTCGGGCATTCGCGTCGTGAAAGCCTTTACACAAGAATCGCGCGAGTACGATCGCTTTCAACAATCGAGCGACCGCTTGCGCGAGGCACGAAGGAATGTCGATGTCTCGACGGCCACTTTCTCGTCCCTGATGGGTTTTACATTCGGGCTGGGTGGGCTGATCGTCTGGTTTGTCGGCGGGCGCGACGTGCTGGGCGAGCAAATGACGCTCGGTTCGCTGATGGCGTTCTTGGCGTATTTGGCGATGTTTTATACCCCGCTGACCACGCTGACCGAATCGACGACCTGGCTCAGTAATTTCTCGACCGCCAGCCAGCGCATCTTCGACGTGCTCGACACTCCGCTGCAAGTCGACGAACCGACCGATCCGGTTCCCCTCGCCCGAGCGAAGGGTCACATTCGCTTTCAACGCGTCAGCTTTGCCTATGACGACAATCACTCCACCATCCGCGATCTGTCGTTCGAAGTGCAGCCAGGCGAGATGATCGGCATCGTAGGCCGTAGCGGCTCGGGCAAATCGACGCTGGTCAATCTGATTGCCCGGATGTACGACGTGAATTCAGGCAGCGTCAGCATCGACGGCATCAATGTGCGGCGAATCACCAGCAACGATCTGCGCCGCAACGTCGGCATGGTGTTGCAAGAACCGTTTCTGTTCGAGGGCACGGTCGAAGCCAACATCGCGTACGGAAATCCGTCGGCCGAGCCTGAGAAAATCATGCGCGCCGCCAAGGCCGCCAGTGCGCATGGGTTTGTACTGCGAATGCCGTTTGCCTATGAAACCATATTGGGTGAACGCGGGGCCGGCCTGTCCGGCGGCGAACGACAACGGTTGTCCATCGCCAGGGCCATGCTTTACGACCCGCAGATTTTGATTCTCGACGAAGCGACTAGCAGCGTCGACACCGAATCCGAACGGGCTATTCAAGAGGCGCTTCGGCATTTCTCGAAAGGGCGCACGACGATTGCCATTGCGCACCGGCTATCGACGCTGAAGCACGCGGATCGGCTGCTGGTTTTCGATCAGGGCCGGCTGATCGAACAGGGAACGCACGCGGATCTGCTCGCACATAACGGGGTCTACGCTTCACTCGTGCAGATTCAATCGAGCGTCAGCGCGGCGACCAGCCGTTTACAAACCGTTGATGCTATCGCCGCAACCCCTACCGAAGTCGTCGAGCAGCATGAGCCGGCATTGGCTTTAGTCGGCGCGACTGCGGCTGTCGAAGGAGGCGAAAGTTCTTTCGAAGCGGGCGGTGGTGACTCGACCGGCGGTTCGGGCGGCATTTCAAGCGGCGAAAGCGGCGAAAGTTGGAAGACCGTATCGGCGAAGGAAGAATCAACCGAAAACGATTCTCCTGATAGCAATTCGAGCAGTGACGATTCAACTTGCGACAATCTAGCGGGCGATAGTTCGGACGAAACACTTTCGCAGCAAGCCGAGATCGAGCGATCGTGCGAGCAATACGAACTGAACTGGCTTCGGCCCGACACAACGCGTTTCGAGCCTGGTCCGCATGGCTGCGTGCAAGTGATAACCGACGGCAAATTTTATCGTGGTGTGTTTGCCCTGTGCGCCTTCCCGGCCTCGCACCCCGAGCGTTACATCAGCGTTCATTACTGGGACGAAAGCGACAGCGACAAGGAGTTGGGACTGCTCGAACGCTTGGAAGATTGGCCGGAAGCAACGCAAGAGCTATTGCGGCAATCTTTGGCGCAACGCTACTTATTGCGCACGATCCTGTCGGTCTCGAACATCAAATTGGAAAAGGGATTTTTGAATTGGTCGGTCGTCACGACCGATGGCGAAATGCAATTTCTGATGCAACCGGGTGCCAGCGGCGTCAAGCGTTATGGGAGCAACGGGCGGATGCTGGTCGATGCGGACGACAACTATTTTTTGGTACCCGACTTCGACGCCCTCTCGCTGGCCGAGCAACGGCTCTGGCATTGCCATGTGGGAGAGTAGATTTTTTGCGAACCGAGCATGGCACTCCTTCCGAGTCAAAAGGTAATGCTACTTCGACTGCGTGTTTCTAACGCTGCCTCTGTTAGGACCGACCGAAAAATAATTTCCCGATAACGTCTGCTTTCACCGACGCGATACCTCGCTG
>JAYTAU010000790.1:0-2386 GCA_043737375.1 Planctomycetia bacterium | reverse complement strand
CGCACGATCAGATCTTTTTTGGTGACGACTTCGGCTTCGCCTTGGCCGACCTTGGTGCCATGCCCCATGCCCCAGACTTTGACCTTCCACGTCGTCAGATTTTCGGGCATGTCGAGCGAGACTTCCGCCGCGCCCTGTTCGTCGGTCGTCAATGCGCCGACCCACAGCGCCGTGTCGGCGAACTTGCTGCGGACCGTGGGCTGAACGAGGTTCGGTGGGGGCGTTTCCTCCGCGGAATTTTTGCGATCGGACTGTTGTTCGCGCCGCGCCATTTTTTCTTCGACGACCATCCCGCTGCCATCGGCAGCAGCCGGTGCCGCGGCCATGGCGTCCGACCTGGCACCCGCGGTTTTAGTCAGCACGCTGCTGAGACCAAATTTGTCGCTGCCGCCGTCTGCCATTCCCTTCTGTCGGAATTCATTTTCCACCAATCCGCCGAACACGCCCAAGCTGGCCATCGCCGCCTGACCTGTTTTGGTGAGGTTGTAGAGATGTCGCGCCAAGCTGGACTCGGTATTCGGATGATGCGAGCGACGCCACTTCCAAAAGAAAGCGCGAATCTCGGGCACATTCGATCCGCCCGAGATATACTCGACCGATTTGTCGTAGATCGCCACGACGGTCGAGCCGACAAACGGCTTGCCGTGAATGTCGGTCAGGTTGACCTTGATTTTGGATTTCTCGCCGGGGCGATAGCTTTCGCTCGACGGCTTAACAGCGACATTTAGCACCCGTTGCTCGGGCGGAACGATGATTTCTTTGCTATCGACATGCAACTTGGCCGAAGCGATGGTCAGCGCCTCGACAAAAAAGTTTGGCATGTCTTTCTTGGTGACGTCGATTTCGACGACCGTGCTTTTGCCGTCAAGTCGCAGGAGTTTGGGCGGAAGATAGACGCCGTTGGCCGGTCGAATGAACAACCAAACCGGCGCGCCGGTGCGGTTGGTGTTGACCTGCAGTTTGATTTTCTCGCCCGGCTTGTAGTCGGCCTTGTCGGGAATCAGTTCAATATCGTTGAAGCGGAACGAACGACCGTCGAAGCCTTCGCCGACGATCGTGAAAACATAGCCTCCTTCGATCGTGTGGTTCTTGCTGTCGGTCAGTTTGTACGAGAGCCGATACTGGCCCGGCGCGGCGGCTTTGATTTGTTGCGCGGCACGGCCTTGTTCGTCGGTGTTGAGGTTCCATTCTTCGACGGCGGTTTCTTGTGGCTGTTGGTCTTTGTCGTAACTGACTTTGAGCAGCAACAGCTTGCCCTTACCCTCGACCGGTTTTTGGTCGAGCGTATGCGCGGCGAAACTGGCCGCAATCGTGTCGCCGGTACGGTAGTAACCGCGGTTGACCCACGCGGTGACTTTGAACGGCTTGCGCGCGACCAGCACATTGCCCGTGCCGACGATCGTGCGCCGCGATTGGTCGACGACTTCGGCCGTGATGCTGTATTGATGGTCCTGGTCGGGATGAATGGCCTTGGCGATGCTGGTGTCGATGTCGATCGTCAGCTTGCCGTCTTCGCCGATCTTGGCCTCGCCGTCCGAGACGACCTCGGGCGGCACATGCCCACGATGCCACCAGATGGGCGAGGGGCGCTTGCAACCCCACTCCGACCAACCTGGATACCAAGTGTAATCGTAGGCGTACCACCAGTAGCCGCGACCGTAGAACCAGTCCCAGGGACCATGCGGATACCAGACTTCGTTATGGCTGTTGCGGAGAACTTTGTATTTGACCTTGGCGTTAACGACCGGAGCGCCGAAGTAGTACTTGGCTTTGACGGTCGCTTGAATTTTTTCGCCGAGCATGACCGGTTCGGTCGGCGCGTCGATCGTGACTTCGAACTCCGGCTTTTTGTATTCTTCGACCCGGAACGAGCCGCCGCCGTTAATATGATCGGGCTGGTTGCCAGGACGGAAAAGCCGCAGGAAATAATTGCCTAGCGTGGCATCGGCAGCCAAGTCGATTTCACCTTCGACGCCGCCGTATTCGTCGGTGGTGATCTCGCGTTTGTTGGATTGTTCCCCCTTGGGATTGGTTAGCTCGATGGTGAACTGCTGCTTGGCGAAGCTCGATGTATCGTCTTGATCGTACTTGGCATGGCGAACCCAAAACTTGTACTTCACCTTTTGGCCGGGCCGATAGACGGGTCGATCGGTGATGTTGAAGACCTTGGTTTGGTTGTAATCTTGATCGTGGTGCCGACCGTGCCAAATGCCGGTAAAGCCCAGGTAAGCAAACCGCCCCGCGCCGGTCGTCGCGGTGATCAGCCAGCTATGACTCACGGGCGCTTTGTCCGGCGCGACCATCAACTGTCCGTCCGTATCGCTGAACTCGGCAAAGTTCGCAATTTCGATCTGCAGGTCGTTGGGCTTGCCGGTGTGGATCTGCT
>JAYTAU010000789.1:0-6016 GCA_043737375.1 Planctomycetia bacterium | reverse complement strand
TCTTACTCCGGCTGCCCCTTGTCCTTTTCGATGCCGAGCAATTCCAACTCGAACAGCAACGTGGCATTGGGGCCGATAATTCCGCCGGCACCATTGTCGTTGTAGGCCAATTCCGATGGAACATAGAGCTGCCACTTCGAACCGACTTTCATCTGCTGCAAAGCCTCGACCCAGCCGCGAATCAATCCTTTTTCAGTCAGTTCGAACTTTACGGGGCTCTCGCCGATCGAGCTGTCGAAGACGGTGCCGTCGATGAGCGTGCCGCGATAATGAACTTTGACGACTTCGCCTTTCTTGGGCATTGGGCCGTCGCCTTCTTTCAATATTTTAAATTGCAATCCGCTGGGGAGCGATTTGACGTTCTCCTTTTTGGCGTTCGCCTCTAAAAAGGCGGCCCCTTCGACTTTGTTCTTTTGGCCCGAGGCTTTCATGGCGTCGGCCCGCTTGGCCGTGGCCTCTTTGTCGAATGCGACCATCGAGTCTTGAAACTCTTGCTCGCTAAGTGCCGGCTGGATGTCGGTCATGGCATCTGAAAAGCCACGCAATACAAGCGGTAAGTCCAAAGGAATGCCATGCGACTTGAGCAGATATCCGGCATTCAATCCCACGGCGTAGCTCATTCGCTCGCGAACCGATTTGAAGGTGATTGCGGGCCCAACTTTAGGCTGGGCTTTTGCCTGCTCTTGCGGCTTGACTACTTCTTTAGCTTTCACGGGCTCCTGAGCGGTGACCGTTTTAGAACCATTGGTCGAAAGTACCACTAACGAGCCAATCAGAAATGCAAAAACCGGGCGACGCATACAACGCTTCCTTATAATTTGTCTTTTAATGTCTGGTAGTTCAACGATGGCTTGGGAGCGGCCAAGGCTCGCTTGAACAGTTGACGATCAAAACCAACTAGAAATTTTCTGCTGTCATTTTTACAGCGCCCGCCGAAAGGTAAAGCGGCAATCGGCATAAAGCCGATTCTAGTCGATTCTAGCAGCAAATATAGCGCCGCCGCGACAGGTGCCGCTCGGCTGTGTTATGCTGTCGCACACCTCACGGCAATTTCGTTTTCACTTGACTGCACAACTACATAACCGGAAATAATGCGCACCAACCCGATCAAACAAAAACTACGCTCCGGCCAGCCCACTTTCGGCACCTGGCTCTCGCTGGGTGACATGCTGGCCGCGCGGGTGTTGGTTCGCATGGGTTGGGATTGGCTGACCGTCGACATGGAACATCAGCCGATCGACTGGTCGCAAGCCGCGAACTTGTTCGGCGCGATTGCCGATGCAGGCGGAATTCCGCTCTGTCGAGTGCCGGAAGGGACGCACTTCTTTATCAAGCGAGCGCTCGACGCCGGCGCTTGGGGCGTCGTAGTGCCGATGGTCAATACGGTTGAGCAGGCAAAAGCCGCGATTGCCGCGGCCAAGTATCCGCCCGTGGGTACGCGCAGCGTCGGCGGCGGCATGCACTCGCTCAATTTCGACGCTTCGAGCGGCGACTACTATGCACGCGCCAACGATGAGATCTTGGTCATATTGCAAACCGAAAGCCCTCAGGGGGTCGACAACGCCGAGGCAATTTACAGCTTGCCGGGAGTCGACGCAATTTTTGTGGGGCCGAACGACTTGAAGGCGCAAATGCGCGTGTCGCATGATCCATCCAGCCGATCGGCATCGGAAATTTACTCTGAACCGACGGAAGCCGAGTTTGAAGCCATGTTGGCGCGGATCGTCGCAGCCGGAAAAAAAACCGGCACTCCGACCGGTATGCATGTGATGACGGCCAGGGCGGCGCTCGACCGCGCGGAGCAGGGCATGCAGTTCTTAGCCGTGGCCAGCGATCTGCGCATGCTCAGCGATCAATCGCAAGCGCTACAGAAGTCGCTGCACCCTGACCGCGCGGCGAATGACATTGCGCGGTATTGAACCGTAGGACGGAATTCATTCCGTCTTGCAGCATCAGAATACCGACTTGAAACGAGTTGTAATCATAAAGGCAGGAGCCGAAAAATAATTCAATTGCACAACTTAAAAGCCGGAATGAATTCCGGCCTACTATGAAAGCTCTTGTCAAAAAACATCGCACGCCCGGCCTCTGGCTCGAAGATGTCCCCGAGCCGGCGATCGGTATCAACGACGTACTGATCCAAGTGTTGCGGACCGGCATCTGCGGCACCGACGTGCATATCTACAATTGGGACGCCTGGGCGCAGCGCACGATCCCGGTGCCGATGGTCGTGGGCCACGAATTCGTCGGCCGCGTGGTCGAGGTCGGCAGCAACGTGCATGATTTTCATGCCGGCGAGATCGTCAGCGGCGAGGGGCATGTCGTCTGCGGACATTGCCGCAACTGTCTGGCTGGTCGGCGGCACTTATGCAAAGACACCAAAGGGGTCGGTGTCAATCGGCCCGGTGCCTTTGCCGAGTATCTGTCGCTGCCGATGTCGAACGTTTGGGTTCACGACCCACACATCCCGCGCGATGTGCAAGCGATCTTCGATCCGTTTGGCAACGCCGTACATACGGCGCTGACGTTCGATGTGTTGGGCGAAGATGTGTTGATCACCGGCGCGGGGCCGATCGGCATCATGGCCGTGGCGATTGTCAAGCACGCCGGCGCGCGGCATGTCGTCATCACCGATGTGAACCCGTATCGTTTGCAATTAGCCAAGCAGATGGGCGCGACGTTGGCCATCGACGTGCGCGAACAATCGATCGCCGATGCACAACAGCAACTCGGCATGAAAGAGGGCTTTGATGTCGGCCTAGAAATGTCGGGCAACGGCGCCGCGTTTCGCGATATGATTGCCAACATGTGTCACGGCGGCAAAATCGCCATGCTGGGAATTCCCGAGCGCGAGATCGCCATCGATTGGAACACGGTCGTATTCAATATGCTGACCATCCGCGGCATCTACGGCCGCGAGATGTACGAGACCTGGTACAAGATGACCGTCATGCTGCAATCGGGCCTAAACATCGAGCCGGTAATTACGCATCGATTTGGGTATGCAGAGTTCGAACAAGGGTTCGACGTGATGCGCAGCGGGCAGTCCGGCAAAGTCGTGCTGACCTGGGCGGAAGGATGAAGGATTTAGCCACAGAGGTCACCGAGAACACAGAGAAGGATGCCAATCAATCAGCAACTCTACATGGCAATGATGCAATTGCTTGAACGTTACGCCACCTGTTCAGTTTCGCCATTATTGAAATCGTTATGGAGGCAAGAAACAGAATGCTTATGAACACGTTTTATTCAAAGTCGATATTGCAAGGGCTAATTATTGTCGTACTAATGACTACGATTCCGGCCGTCATAGCAGCTCGTCGACATAGAAACGTCAGGGAAACCGACTGGCAAGTTTTGGTTTTTGAAGAGAAAGATAAGGTTGCTAAAGTGCAATTAATTTTGAAAACTTATGGTGCTTTTTCAGAAACAAAAGCGTCCTCCGTTGATGTCACTTCGATTGATGAAAAAGTTTGTCTGCGATTCAAAAATGGGATTACCAATTCCTGGCGTAGAGTTCCGCAAGCCTCCCATGGCGGTACTGGAGGTGAGCCCTACGGAGAGTTGCGTGTGCATACTACTTCGGGAGAGATATTGATCGGTCTGTATCGCAAATTTGTTTTAAATGATTTGTACGAGAATGATAGCAACTGTTTCATCTCATTCGACCTGGCAGTAGCTGTAGACGATCTTCATAAAAAAGCTACCGGCAAGACGCTTGATCAGAAATTATTCAATGCATTGGCGGGGCAACACTGTCCCAAATCGTCAATCGCTGACAAGTAAATATTGCGTTTGGCCCACGAACTTAGGTAGGTCAAACAACATAAATTTCGTTATTTCCGAAATCTTGGGCGATCCGCAATCCAGCGTAAGCGCCACATCGGACGTCGCGCTTAGCAAAGCACGTTGGCCCGAGTTGTCGCATTGGGAGCCAGTCTCGATATCGATCTAATTTTGACCGAATAGATTCAGTTGCCCTCTCTGTGCCCTCTGTGTTCTCTGTGGCTAATTTTTATGAGCGCCAAGCTTGACGACCATCTCGCGAATGAACTCAATAACATCCGCGCGGCAGGCACCTATAAGTCCGAGCGGGTGATAACTTCGCAGCAGCGCGCACATATTGCCACGACAGCGCGGCCGAATGTACAGAAGCAAGACGTGCTGAATCTCTGCGCCAATAATTATCTTGGCCTTGCCGATCATCCCGAAGTTGTTGCCGCCGCGCATCGGGCGCTCGATGAATTCGGCTATGGCATGGCGTCGGTCCGCTTCATCTGCGGCACGCAGCAGCCGCATAAGCAGCTCGAAGCGGCGATCAGCCAATTCTTGGGCACCGAGGATACGATTCTGTACTCGTCGTGTTTTGACGCGAACGGCGGACTATTCGAGACGCTGCTGGGCGCGGAAGACGCGATCATCAGCGATGAACTGAATCATGCGTCGATCATCGACGGAATTCGGCTCTGCAAGGCGCAGCGGCTGCGGTATCGCAACAACGACATGGCCGATCTGGAAGTGAAGCTACAAGAAGCCACCGCCAACAATACTCGGTTCAAGCTGATCGCGACCGATGGCGTGTTTTCGATGGATGGCACGATCGCCAATCTCTCGGCCATCTGCGAACTGGCCGACAAGTACGACGCGCTGGTGATGGTCGACGATTCGCACGCGACGGGCTTCATGGGCGCATCGGGTCGCGGCACGCATGAACACTGCGGCGTGCTTACGCGTGTTGACATCATTACCAGCACTTTGGGCAAGGCGCTGGGGGGCGCCAGTGGCGGCTTCACCACCGGGCGGGCCAGCGTGATTGAGTATCTCAGGCAGCGTTCGCGGCCTTATTTATTTTCCAACACGCTAATGCCGGCGATCGTTGGGGGCACGCTGAAGTCGATTGAGATACTTAGTCAATCGACCGCGCTGCGCGACCGACTGGCAGTCAACACGCAATTATTCCGTAATGAAATTGCCGCAGCCGGGTTCGACATCGTTCCGGGCGAACACCCGATCGTGCCGATCATGTTGGGAGATGCCGCACTTGCGACGCGGATGGCTGATCGACTGCTAGACGAAGGCGTGTACGTGATCGGGTTTTCATACCCCGTGGTACCGCAAGGCAAAGCGCGGATTCGCGTGCAGGTTTCGGCGGCGCACAGCGAATACGATTTGCAATTTGCAATCGACGCCTTCCGCCGGGTGAAGGGGGGAGTGTAGTCATCTCGCTTGCGCGAGGTGAACCTTCACGCCGAGCTTCTGCGAATTAATTGAATTCCCATAAAAAACATGCTGTGTTTTTGATCCGGAGACTATAGGGATTCCGATCGAAACAGGGGTAAAAAAGCGATCGAGTTTATTGTCCAAATCGATTGATTCACAAACTCCGAGCGTGAAGCCAACGGTACGAGGCAGTAGGCTTATGACTCCTCAGCACCGAAGGTGCGATTCAGCCCAGCCCAGGGCATCGCCCTGGGTCATCGTTGCTTGATCACCGAGCAGCCCTGAAAGGGCGATTCAATCCCCGATGTATCGTTCGTCGAATGCTATCCCGTGTCGTCCGAGAAATGCGCGAAACTCGGCTTGAAATGTTTTCGTGTGATGGTATTCGCGCTGATTGACGATGTATTCGCGGACGGCGAACACATTCGATTCCGACACGGCAAACGCGCCGTAACCGGCCTGCCAGGCAAACGCGGCGAAATTTGCGTCCTGTGTCTTAATCCACTTCGACGAGGTGGTTTTAACTTCTTCAACGACTTGGCTCACCGAACGCGTACGTCCCAAATCGAATAGCAGATGCACATGGTCTTCGACCGAGTTGATGATCGATGCCGGACACCCGAAGTTCTGCAACACGACCGCCATGTATTTGTGCAGCGGATCGCGAATCGAATCATGCAAGTATCGCTCGCGATTTTTCGTACTGAAAATCAAATGCACGTTCAAGCGGGCGAGCGATTGCGGCATGGTCTTGAATCGCCCCTTCAGGGCTAGGGTGGTTTGTTATCAACCTGGA
>JAYTAU010000788.1:0-2401 GCA_043737375.1 Planctomycetia bacterium | reverse complement strand
CCCAAATCCATCGCCCTTCATTAACTCAGTTTCCTCTGTTTTCTCCTGTTCATTCCTGACTATGTCATTTCTAGAACTACATAACGTCAGTCGCGGATTCGGCCCGCCTGGCAAGCGCACGCGGGTGTTGTCGAACATCAACCTGTCGATCGACGAGGGGGAATTCGTCGCCATCGTCGGCTACTCGGGCGCGGGCAAGACGACCCTCATCTCGCTGATCGCCGGGCTGGTGACAACCGACTCCGGCAGCATCTCACTGCACGGCAAACCGATCGACGGACCTGGCCCCGATCGCGGCGTGGTGTTTCAAAATTACTCGCTGCTGCCTTGGATGACGGTCTATGAAAATATCTATCTGGCGGTCGATCAGGTTTTTGCCAGTTGGACGCCGGCACAAAAGAAAACGCACACCGACAAGTACATCGCCATGGTCAATCTGACCCCCGCGCGCAGTAAACTGCCGCGCGAACTTTCAGGCGGCATGAGACAACGGGTCAGTGTGGCGCGAGCTTTGGCGATGGACCCGCAGATGTTACTCATGGACGAACCGCTCAGTGCGCTCGATGCCTTGACGCGCGCCACATTGCAAGATGAGATCGGCCGTATCTGGCAGCGCGATCGCAAAACGGTGGTGCTGATCACCAACGATGTGGATGAAGCGATCCTGTTGGCCGACCGCATTATTCCACTCAGCGCCGGGCCGGAGGCAACACTAGGCCCCGCGGTACACGTCGATATTCCTCGCCCGCGCGACCGCAAGGCGATGAATCACGATCCGCGCTTCAAACGATTGCGCAACGAGGTGATCTCGTGGCTGTTGGGGCCAGGCAAGCGAAGTGCCGCCCGTCAACCCGTCGCGGCGATTGAACCTGCCGCTTACGAACCAATCGTCAAACACCACATCAACGAACCACGACCGACCAACGAACCGAGCATGGCAGGATCGAACGCATGAACAAATACTTAGAACTTTGGCAGATTACCAAATCGTATCCCACGCCCACCGGCGATGCGGTGATCGTCAAGGACTTTACGCTCAACCTGAGTGAAGGCGAGTTCGTCAGCCTGATCGGTCACAGCGGTTGCGGAAAATCGACCGTGTTGGCGATGGTCGCCGGGCTTTCGAAGCCCACGGGCGGCGGCATGATTCTCGGCGATCGCGAGATCACCGGCCCCGGACCCGATCGCGGCGTCGTATTTCAAGCCCCCTGTTTGCTGCCGTGGATGACGGCACTCGAGAACGTGCTGTTGGGCATCAACCAGGTCCAACCCAATGCCAGTCGTGCCGAGCGTAGGCAAATTGCCGAGCACTACCTGACCGTGGTCGGACTGGCCGATTCGTTGCATAAACGCCCCGCGGAACTCTCGGGCGGAATGCGGCAACGCGTCGGTATCGCGCGGGCATTCGCGTTGAATCCGAAAATGCTGCTGCTCGACGAGCCGTTCGGCATGCTCGATTCGTTGACCCGATTCGAATTGCAACAGGTGTTGATCGACCTATGGGCTTCCGATCGCAAGACGGCGCTGATGGTAACCCATGACGTGGACGAGGCGCTGTTCCTTTCGGATCGCGTGGCCATGATGACCAGTGGGCCGGCAGCCACGCTGGGTGCGGTGATGGACGTTCCATTCGCGCGGCCGCGCGTACGTCAGGAAGTGCTTGAACATCCGGAGTATTACAACTTGCGCGAAGCGATGATTTCGTTTTTGGAATCGCAAGTCCATCCAACGCCCGCGACCGACACTGCCGAAACTGCCGAAGAATTTAGTCTGGTTCCAAGCGAATCGACATCCGTGCCACCGCCGCACCGATTGCCCGTCGAAGAACTTGCCGAACAGATGGCTTAGATCATTTTGAGAAACCCCTCTCCCTCTTACTCGTTCCCACGCTCTGCGTAGGAACGGCTGCCGTGCGACGCTCCGCGTCTCATAAGACTTAATTGAATCCGAACTAATAATTCATTGCCGCGGAGCGGCGAAAAGTGCGTTCCGACGGGGACCGTGGGAACGAGGAAACTTCGGCTAATCCATCATGAACACCAACGAGAACTTTTCGCCCGAGCAACAAAACTATCTCTCCGGCTTTGTGGCCGGGGTCGATACGCTGCGCGCTGCGCGCGGCGTGCCGACGTTTGCGGCGACGTTGGGTCTCGGCGCTAACGGGCCAATAGCAGCGAACATCGCTTCGATCAACGGCGCGCAGAACGCGACCAATGGTCGCGGCTTTACAGAAACTTCGGGGTCAACGTCGGCGCCGGCGCGCCCCGAGTCGATCCACGCGATTGCTCAAGATCGGTTCATTGCCGCGGGCCGCAAACTCTGTCCCGAGGAACAAGCCAAGCGCGCCAAGAACCCCTTGGATATGTGGGACGAGATGCAGCAGCACGCAGCCGAAGGGAAG
>JAYTAU010000787.1:0-6051 GCA_043737375.1 Planctomycetia bacterium | reverse complement strand
TGCCGGTATGTTGGGCGCAGCCGAGGCGACCAGGGTTACTTTCGAGAACAACACTTCGCCCACCGACGAGGACAAACAAAAGTACGACCGTGTCATGCAGGTCGTCGCCAAACATGGCGTCGATTTGAAACGCGCTAACGCAAGACCCGATATTCGGCCCGATGCGTCGGGTAACGACTACCTGAGCGAACTATTGAAACAGCAACAAGAATCCGTGTCCCAGATCAAAGATAAGCCCGGTTTTTTTGCTGATATGAATCAGGCGGTCGAGACCGAGTCGAGCCGGAAGGCAATGCTTGAAGCGCAGGAGAAGCCCGTGCCGCCGCTGATCGACGTGAAGATCGACGGCGATCGTGCGACCGGCAACTTCAAGTACATGTATCAAGATCAGGAAATGACGATCAGCAATCGGTTTCGCAAAATCGACGGCCTGTGGAAGCTGGACGTGATGCCGGAAGAGAAGATGAAGTGAGTCGGTCCGGAAGCACAGCATGATTGCGTGGGTGCTAGTTGGGAAAAAAGCGTTCGCACGCTGAGAACCTGTCCCTGTAAAACCCTGCCGATTCGAACGATTCTATTGAGAACGCTCCGCAACCGCCGATAACACTCGATGAAGCCGTGATGCGGCGGTTTTTTGCGTGCCTGTTCTTGGGCCGCTCGCATTCAGCGCGTCGAATACATCGGTTCTCACTACGGCTGCGATATGCCATTACGTCACATTGCGTCGACTTTGCTGATTATAGCGGTTTGTGTTTCTGCGCAACACAACGTCGCTCAAGAGCGGGTTGCCAACGATAACGCAACGGTCCGTCAAATTGCGCCGGACATTCTCGACCCGCTTGTCGCGTCGCAGATCATCGCGACACCGCACGATTCGCGCGAGTTTGCCGAGCGGCAGCCGGAAGCCGTGATGCTGTACTCGTGCGAGTTCGATAATTCGAGCGATGCCAACTTCGATAACTGGCCGGATCATTGGATTCGCGAACATTCGGTTGCCTATCCGCATTACTTGCCGATTCGGCTGGTCGACGAGGCTTCGCCCATCGGTAAACGTTGCTTGCGCGTCGATCTCGACGGCGGCGCTGCGGCTGTGCATAGCCCGCCGGTAAACGTCGATGCCATGTACACCTATGTCGTCGAGGGGTACGTACGTTGCGAGGGGCTAAAGCACGATCAGGCTTGGCTGTCTGTCACGTTTTTGGACGAGAACAACAGGGTGCTCGAGACGGCCGCTTCCGAGCGGCTCGGCAAGTCGAGCCCCTGGACCAAACTTCGCATCGGTCCGATCGCGGTGCGCAGCGCCAAGGTGCATCACGCGGTGATCTCGTTGCATGTCGCACCGACCGACAAGGCCGACCTGCGCGGCACGGCGTTGTTTGGCGATGTCTGGATGGGTCGCTTGCCGCGCATGACATTGTCGGCCGATCGCAACACCCATATCTTTACGCGCGGCGAAAAACCGAAAATCGATTGCACCGTGTCGGGCTTCGCCGAAGATTCCACGCTGGTCGCATTCGAACTGATCGACGTGGCCGGGCATGTGCTGGCGCGCAGCGAACAGAAATTGACCCCGCTCGCGTCGCCGCGTAAATCGAAAGCGCAGTCGGGTAACGATGACGGCACAAAAATATTTGCCGGCTCGACGCAATGGCAACCGCCGATTTCACAGGTCGGTTTTTATCGAGTGCGAGTCGAATTGCCGGGTAAAAGCGACGTGGCGAACCAGCGGGAAATCTCGCTGGCGGTCATCGATTCAGCGCCTCCGCCCATCGGCGGCGAGTTCGGTTGGTCGCTACCCGACGGCGAAAAACCCTTGAGCTTGATCGAATTGGCCGAAGTCTTGGGGCAAGCCGGCATCAACTGGTGCAAGTTTCCGCTTTGGGATGAAAGCGTGCCCGCCGATCGCGAAGAGCAGTTGATCTCATTTGCCGAGCGCTTGGGATTGCGAAAAATCGAGTTGATCGGGCTGCTATTTGCTCCGCCCAAGAAATTGCGCGACCAACTGGCAGGAGCTGAATCGCGGCAAGCGGCGGGTATTTTTTCGGCCCCCGCCGAAATGTGGTATCCGTCGCTCGAGCCGATCATGACGCGACTGTCGCTCAAGGTTCGCTGGTGGCAGTTGGGCCTCGATCGCGATCAAAGCTTCGTCAACTATCCCGACTTGCCAAAAAAAGTCTCCCAACTCAAAAAACAGTTTTCGCGATATGGTCAGCGCGTGCAGATTGGGTTGGGCTGGTCGTGGCTGAAGGAAATGCCGGGAGCAAAACCAACCTGGGATTTTCTTTCGCTATCGGCCGAACCTGCGCTGACCTGGGAAGAGCAGTTGACCTATCTAAAAGCAACCAAGGGTTGCGGCTGCCGGCGATTCGTGGTTCTCGATCCGCTACCTAAAAACGATTACTCGATCGAGACTCGCGCTAGCGATCTGGTGATGCGAATGCTGGCCGCCAAAATGGAAGGGGCCGAAGGTGTGTTCGTGCCCGAGGCATTTAACGACAATCGCGGACTGATGAATGTCGACGGCACGGTCGGCGAATTGTTCATCCCTTGGCGGACCACGGCGCTGGCCTTTGCCGGCGCAAAACCATTGGGCAGCTTGCAGTTGCCCGGTAATCTGAGCAACTTGGTGTTCGCGCGGGGAGAAGAAATTTTGATGGTCTTATGGGGCGATCGCGACGGAGAAGCCAGGCTGTACTTGGGCGAGGATGTCGAGCAACTCGATCTGTGGGGCCGTGTCAGCAAGATTCAGCTCGAAGGCGGCCAACAAGTCATTCCGTTCAGTCGAATGCCGATTATCTTGCGTAACGTCAGTTCGGCGGTCGCACGCACGCAAATGTCGGTGCAGTTCGAACAAACTCGGCTGCCGAGTTTGTTCGGCAGGCCGCAGCCGAACGCGATCCTCTTCAAAAACGGATATGGTCAATCGATTCGGGGCACGGTGAAACTTGTCACGCCCGATGTTTGGCGCGTCTCGCCCAAGGATATCAACTTCAAGGTTTCATCGAACGAAACGATGTACCAACAGATCGAAATCACGCTGCCCATCAATGCGGGAACCGGACGACAAATGGTGCGAATGGATTTTGATCTGACCGCCGACCGGCGATACCAGTTTAGCGTGTATCGGCAGATCGAAGTCGGGCTATCGGATATTTTTGCCGAAGCGATGACTCGGATCAACGAGAAGGGCGAATTGGAAGTCGAGCAACGATTGACCAACGAGACCGACGAGATCGTCAGTTTCAAATGTTACTTGTATGCACCCGCTCGCAAGCGGATGATGCAGCTAGTCGAGGATCATGGCCGCGGCGTAGACGCCAAGATTTTTCGAATTGCCAATGGTGAAGAATTGCTTGGCGAACCGCTGTACCTGCGCGCCGAAGAGATCAACGGTGCCCGCATTTTGAATTATCGCGTGGTCGTGCAGCGCTAGTGAAGCAGGTCAGGCTTCAGCCTGATAATGAACATTTGATCTGTCAGACTGCGAATTGCAGGACTTACTCTTCCGCGTCTCGGAGAGACGCGGCTACGTATTATGCCCACAGTGTCCGACATCGCTGCATTTCTTGAAGCGTTTGCTCCGCTGCGATTGGCCGCCGATTGGGACAACGTGGGCCTGTTGATTGGCGACGCCAATCGCTCGGTCTCGCGCGTGATGACCTGTCTGACGGTCACGCCCGCGACCGTTGCCGAGGCGATCGCCGATCATGCGAATCTGATCGTCACGCATCATCCGTTTCCGTTCGAAGCCATGCGCCGCTTGACTAACGATACGGTTGAAGGACGCCTGCTGCTCGACCTGGTCGCGGCTGGCATCGCGGTTTATAGCCCGCATACTGCGTTTGATTCAGCCGCCGCCGGCGTCAATCATCAGCTTTGCGAGGGGCTTCAGCTCACTGAAATTGCGCCGCTGATAGCCGACGCCGATGACCCTTGGATCGGCACCGGTCGCATGGGCCGCACGGCCTTAGGCACCACGCTCGAAATGCTTGCCCAACGTGCAGCATGTTTTCTGAAGGTTGAATCGTTGCAGCTGGTCACAACGTCGGCCGGCCTTGATCCGTGCGATCTAGTCGTCAATCGCGTCGGCGTGGCGTGCGGTAGCGCGGGGGATTTGCTGACTACGGCGCGAGAACGGAACTGCGATTGCTTTGTGACCGGCGAGGCACGGTTTCACACCTGTCTGGCAGCCCAAGCGTCGGGCATTCCGCTACTGCTTGTGGGGCACTACGCCAGTGAACGATTCGCGGTCGAGCAGTTGGCCGGCGTGCTGGCACAGCGTTTTGTTGGTCTACACATTTGGCCAAGCCAAACTGAGCGCGACCCGTTGACTTGGTGGCAACAGTGAAAGTTCCTCGTTCCCACGCTCCGCGTGGGAATGTTTTTTACCGACCGCTCCGCGGTCATTTCAGCAGCGCCGAACATCTTCACTAATTGCCGACAAGGGGCTCGTAGGACGCGGAGCGTCCGAGGATGCGTTCCCACGCGGAGCGTGGGACCGAGAGATGCTCCGTGTGGGAACGAGAGACGCTTTCCGCTAGGTTGTCTCACTGCCCCGGCGGTCTACAATGTTGTAGTCGTTTCTTGCCAAACCCCGGATGCCATGACGTTGATTCGGCACACGGTCTGCAATAACTAACAAACGATAGCGTGGGCCTGCCATATCTGGTGATCAAGGCTGAGGACCAGCCCAGTTGCTTGCCGTCACTCTGATTTTGCTTTTCGCTAGTACACTTCTCGAATAACAACATGCTGCCATGTCGCGAAAATTTTTGACCGCCTTGCCGGTTTACAACGAAGTCAATCATGTCACGCCCGTTTTGGATGAAGTGCTCCGGTACAGCCCCGACGTGCTAGTCGTCGATGACGGCTCGTCCGACGGCACGGCGGACGTTCTGCGTGCGCGACACGACATTCACCTGGTGACGCACGCCGATAATCAGGGCTACGGGGCTGCTCTGCGCAGCGCGTTCGACTACGCTCGGCTCCACAAGTATGACGTGCTGGTGACGATCGACTGCGACGGTCAGCACGAGCCGCAGCGAATTCCGCAATTCGTTGCCGAGTGTGCAGGCGACATCGACATCGTGTCGGGTAGCCGTTACCTGGCCGAATTCGAAGGTGACAGCGCTCCGCCGGAAGATCGACGTCAGATCAACCGCATGATCACCGATGAGGTGAATGACCGCTTGGGTTTGCAATTGACCGACGCGTTTTGCGGCTTCAAGGCGTATCGCGTCGGCGCACTAAGCTGTTTCGAAATCAGCGAGACCGGCTACGCCATGCCGTTGGAACTTTGGGTGCAGGCGTCGCAGTGCCGATTGCAGGTGGTCGAGCTGCCGGTGCCGCTGATATATTTGGACGAGAAGCGTTCGTTCGGCGGCTCGTTGGATAATGCCCAAACGCGGTTACAATACTATCGCCAGGTGATCGACCGCAATTTGGCGCGCGTGCAAAATCGGCGGCACTCGAACAAGCGGGAGGGAACGACTTGCTCGTAGGACTCGGCCCTCGGTGAACACACCGGATATTTAGCCCTCGGTGAACGCACCGGGGGAACAAGTAGCACCCAAAGCTGCGTAGCGCAATCAACAACAATGGAAGATCGCCGTTGCTTGACCCTGCTGTGTATTCACGGCAGGCTAAATCCATTGTCGCCTTTGCCAGATGTCCTTCCATAGCCCATGATGTAATACGACCAGATGGCAACGGCCGACACGGATACTTTTTTGAGCTCCCCAACCCGCTTCATGGGCAATGTTTCGCAATCGCGGCAGATGACGGCGCCGCGCGAAAATGGCGGCAAGCTGATCTCGCCTCCCAGTGACGCGCTGCCTGAGTTGGTTCGCGGTAATCGCACTCAGCTTCGAAGCTGCAGCTACGATTTTCACGGCGTGCCGCTGGCCGAGTTGGCCCGCCAGGCGCGTTGTGAACTGATCGCTCAGGCCGCGCGCTATACCGGTGCCTATCGAGATATTCCGGTCGATATCGGCCAGATACTCAAGTCGTCGTCCAACGAGTTGCCGCGGCTGTTTTTGGCAGGCCATCAGC
>JAYTAU010000786.1:0-6055 GCA_043737375.1 Planctomycetia bacterium | reverse complement strand
CGCGCGACGATTCAACCTTCGCCGCGCTCGAACAACTCGCCGAAATTGCCAAAGACGCAAACGAAACAGCTTGGGCGTCGGAGCTTTACCAACTACTGGCCGATGATAAAAACCCACCGGCGATCGTCGCCAAGGGGTTGGCCGGCTTGGCTTGGAGCCAACTAAAGAGCGAACAAACCGCGCTGTCGGCGGCCACGTTCGAACAATTGCTCGCCAAGCATCCGGATGATCCTCGTGCGGCCGAAGCGGCCGTAGCCCGCGGCCAATCGCTCGAAAAATTGCAAAAGTACGATGCGGCCCTCGACATGTACCAACTGGTGATCGTGCGCTATGCAGGCAGCACGCAATTGCCGTTGGCGCTGTTGAGCGCGGCGCGCTTGCACGACCAACTCCAGCAAGACCGTGAAGCGGCAACACTGTACGAGCGGTTAGTCGTCGAACATACCGATTCGCCGCAGGTCGATGCCGCATTGTATGGTTGGGCTTGGTGCTTGCGCGATCAAAAGGAGCTGGCTGTCGCCGACGACAAGTTTTTGCGCTTGCATGAGGACTACCGCGCGAGCCGATTTTGGCCCGACGCGACCTACCGCTTGGCGCAATCGGCTCAGCAAGCCAAGCAATTCGATCGTGCCAAAGCGCTGCTCGATCTGTTGATTACCGCTGCGGACCAGCAGGAACGCGATAAAACCGCGAACCCCGTCCGCAACGAACGTAATTCGACGGCGCTGCGCGACAAGCCGATCATCGTCCCTGAAATGGTCCAGCACGCGCTATATTTGCGGGCACAAGTCGCGGTGGCGACGAACCGACAGAATGCTGCGGAAACCGATTTGCTGCGGCTGATCTCGGAGCATCCTCAATCGTCGTTAATGACATCGGCCGCGTGGTTACAGGCCGACACGGCATACCGACGCGGCGAGTTTACGCGCGCCGGCGAATTGCTTGACAAACTGACCGACGACCTCAGCCCAAAAGATCGTTTGGCCCCACTGGTTTCGTTGCGCCGCGGCCAAGTCTTTGCTCAACAAAAACAGTGGTCCGAGGCGAAAAACGCCGCCGAAACTTTGAAACGTGACTTTCCAAACTTCGACCAACAGTACGAAGTCGATTACTTGCTGGGTCGCTGTTGGGCCGCGGATGCCAAGTTCGACGAAGCCCGTCGCTGTTATTTGCAAGTGGTGCGCAGCACGCCGGGTGCAAAAACCGAAACCGCTGCCATGGCGCAGTGGATGATCGGCGAAACGCATTTTCATCAGGAAAAATATGCCGCCGCACTACGCGAATATATGAAGGTCGAAATTTTGTATGCCTACCCGCGCTGGCAAGCCGGTGCATTGCTGCAAGCCGGAAAATGTCACGAACTACTCAATCAATTCAAAGACGCCGGCGGCCTTTACGCTCGCCTGCTCAAACTCTACCCCGACACCGAATTCACCGACGAAGCCCAACAGCGATTCGCTAGCATCCAATCGCGCATGGCGACAACAAAAAGTCAGTCGAAAAGTAGCCGCGAATGAACGCAATTAAACGCATCAAAAAAACTGTTCCATTTGCGTTTATTCACGTACATTTACGGCCTAATTCTTGTCACCGATTCACGGCCCACAGCCGTTTAGAAGCATCAAGGAATTGCCAATGACCACGACCCGATCACACAACGCTAGATCAACGCTCTCAATGGCGTTTTTGTTCGCGATGATGTTTGGTGCTATTCCGCAGTCGCTCCGCGCGCAGTCTCCGACTGAGGCCGGCAAGACCGCGGCGGTTGCGCCGGCCGATGCCGCCGAATCAACAACATCCGTCACTGTGCCTGCCCGAACCGTGCCTGCCGAAAATGCGCCGGCCGAAATCATCCCCACCAAAAGTTTGTTGAGTATCGTCAAAGACGGCGGCTATTTGATGCTGCCGCTGTTGATCTGTTCATTCACCTTGTTGGTGTTCACCTTCGAACGCGCGATCAGCCTGCGCGGCGGACGCGTGATCCCCGGCCCCTTCGTAAAACGCTTCTTACATCAACTCGAAGAAGGCCAACTCGATAAAGAACAGGCCCTGTTGGTTTGCGAAGAGAATGGCAGCCCGGCGGCCAAAATCTTTGCTGCCGCGTGTAAAAAGTGGGGCCGCTCGACGGTCGAAATCGAACAAGCCGTGATGGATTCAGGCGAGCGCGCCGCCAACGAGCTGCGTCGCTTCGTCAAAGTGTTCAACGGCCTGGCCACCATCAGCCCGCTACTAGGGTTGTTGGGCACCGTGTTCGGCATCATTCGCGCGTTCAACGACATCGCCACCAGCAATGCGATGGGCCGCATGGAAATGCTCAGTACCGGCATCAGCGAAGCATTGCTGACTACGGCGTTAGGGCTCGCCGTGGCAATTCCGTCGATCTGCCTTTACATGTTCTTCACCAGTTGCGTCGATCGGTTGGTCATGCGATTCGATGCGTTGGGTCAACAACTCGTGGCGGTCATCTCGTCCGAAGCGATTCAAGAAAACACGCAAGTCCGACCCAGCCGCAAAAAAGCAGCCTGAGCAAAATTACGAATTACAAAGGACGAAGTACAAAGGACGAAATAAGGAAGCTCGATTGCCAATCACCCCCTTTCGTAATTCGTAATTTGCCCTGACCCCTGATCCCCGATCCCTGTCCCCTTCCTTAATATGCCTATCCGCACCTCACCGCTCGAAGAACCGACGCTCAACTTGACGCCGATGATCGACGTCATTTTGGTGTTGATCATCTTCTTTATGGTCGCCACCAAGTTTGCCGACGAAGAACGCAGCCTCGAGCTGACGATTCCCTCGATCGGCAATTCGAAAGCCGCGACCACGGCACCCGACCCTAAGATCGTCAACGTGCAACAAGACGGACAAGTAGCGTTGGGAGCCACGCCGGTCACGCTACCCGAACTGACGACGCAATTGACCGCCGCCCGCAGTCAGTACAAACGTCTCAATGTGTTGATCCGCGGCGACAGATTGGCCACGCATGGGCGGATGGCCGAAGTGTACGACGCCTGCAAAGAAGCCGGCATCGCCGAACTGGCGATTTCCGTCAAACTCGAAAACCCCAAGAGGTAGCTCGATGGGCAACTTCTCCTGGGATAACCTGCAGCGAGTCTGGGCCAACACCGAATGGTCGTGGATCCTGCTCTGGTTTGGAATCGCGGCATTAATTGTCGCGCTAATCGTGCTGATGCGCACAAGTTGGGGACAATCGCAACCGCTGCGCAAGTGCGCCGTGTTGTCGTTGCTAGCGCATCTGCTGTTGGCCGCCTATGCGACCACGGTCGAAATCGTCACCGCTTCCGGCAGCCGCGCCGGCCAAGACGCCGTGCGCGCGGTCTTTTGGGATAACGAGAACGACTGGAGCGACTCGGTCGTTACCAACACGAGTGCAAAGGGCTCGCGGCCTTGGGATCAGTTTCCCGGCGCTGACAACTCTCCGCAGTTATCCAATGCCGCACCCAGCGACCTTGGCCCGACAGTCGCGGCAATACAACCGCCCGAGTTGGTGAGGCCCGAAACGGCCGTCTCGCTCGAAGAACCGGCTGCCGCTATCTCGAACAATAATGTCGCGAACACGCAGAGCGACAGCCCCCCTGCCCTACCCGCGGTCGATACGACGCCAACGAGTTTGAGCGGCGCTGCACGCACTGAAACGCGCGCGGCCGAGCCGATCGACATCACATCGCCCGAGCAAAACAACGTCGTGGCAAATGGTACGGCCGATAGTTCCGGGCCCGAACGCGTTGCTTCCATTACGCCATCCGTTGACGATCCTTTTACCATCAATGCGGGCAGCGAGATTTCGCCCGACCGTGTCGATCCGTTGATACCGACGACAAGCGTTGCCAGTTCGACGACGCTCAAGCCGGTCAATTCGGGCAGCAATTCGACAAACGGTTCGACCGGCAATAGCAATGCAGGCTCGCGCAACGCACCGTCCAATGCAACTGGTAATGCGGGCGGTTCGCCGCTGGTGCCGGTCGTCATTGGCGGAGGCGGTGCGAACAACGGCCCGCCTAGTCTTTACAAGGATCGCACCGCGCAAGATCGAGCCGTCATCGCTCAAGGTCGCGGCGGTTCGCCCGAAGCCGAAGCCGCCGTGCAAGCCGCGTTGAAATGGCTCTCGGCCAATCAAAGCCCCGACGGCCGTTGGGATGCCGACAAGTTTGGCGCCGGTCGAGAATTGAACGTGCTGGGCCACGATCGGCAAGGAGCCGGCGCCAAGGCCGACACCGGCATCAGCGGCTTGGCCATGCTGGCGTTTCTCGGCGCGGGCAACACGCACCTGCAGGGCAAGTACAAAGACAATGTTCGCAATGGGCTGGAGTTCTTGCTCAACGAACAAGCGACCGACGGCAACCTGGGCGGCAAGTCCGAAATGTTTGCGTTCATGTACAGCCACGGCATTGCCACGCTGGCACTGAGCGAAGCCTTTGCCATGACCGGCGACACGCGGCTCGAAAAACCGCTGCGGGCCGCAATCGCCTATAGCGTTAGTGCCCAACATCAAGCGACCGGCAGTTGGCGTTATCGCCCCGGTGAATCGGGCGACACCAGCCAATTGGGCTGGCAACTCATGGCGCTGAAGAGTGCCGAGTTGGCGGGCATCGCCATGCCCGACCAAACCCGCAACGGCATGATTCGATATCTCAAAGCGACTTCCTCGGGAACGCACGGCGGTTTGGCCGGCTATCGGCCGGGCGAAAAAATCACACGCCCGATGACGGCCGAGGCCCTGGTTTGCCGCCAGTTTTTGGGCATGACGCGCGACAACCCGGCCGCGAACGAAGCGGGCGATTATCTGCTCAACGACTTGCCAAACAACAACCGCGTGAACTTGTATTACTGGTACTACGGCACGCTAAGCATGTATCAACTGCAAGGCGAGCATTGGGAGCGGTGGAACAAAGCGTTGCAAGCGACGTTGATCGAACGTCAGGTCAAAAAGGGGGACACCGCCGGAAGTTGGGAACCCGATTGCGTATGGGCCGGCTACGGCGGGCGCGTGTATAGCACCGCGATGGCGGCGCTCTGTCTCGAGGTTTACTATCGCTATCTGCCGCTTTACGGCGATCTGCCGGAATAGTGTAGTCTCCACGCTCCGCGTGGAGATATCGGCTCGCACAGCGAGATCCCAAATTATTGGCCGTTAGTCGGGCTCGATCGGCCAGACTTTCAGCACCATCCAGATCATAAATCCCATGGCGGCAATCGCGGCCGTGATACCGGCGAAAATCGTCGTCTCCGTTATGCCCAACAAATTCGAGGCTAGCATTCGAATCGCAGAATCAACCGGGAACCAAATCATGCCGGCGAATGGAAGCGGCATGACGCACACCAACAAAGATTGCGCAAATACGCCGACCAAATCGTGGCGACTACATCGGATCAAACGTCGCTCATAGACTCGGGCCGCGGACAACGTGCGTACGAATGCCGGCACGCAAACCGCCAGCAATATGAAACCCAATGGCCGCGAAAGATTGGTGAACGCCAAACAGACAGAAATGATGGTCATTCCGACCATCAGCGTTTCCAAACTGAAACTGCGGATGCTGGTGGGACCGGCGGGCTCGCCTGCGGATTCAACGTCGTCAGCATCGAGCGGATGACTTCGGGGCTTGCGGAACTTGGGCAACTGGAACCATGGGCGATCGTCGGGCGGCAACTCGACCGGCGGAGCCAACGCGACGTGGTCGAGGTCGATTTCGCCCGGCTCGTACCCGCCGACGCCGGTTAGAGCCGCGTCGACATCGTTTGGACCAAAGCGATGTCGCAACGGATCGCGCAGCGCTTCTTGAATGGGATCGGACACGCCGGTTCGAAATCCGCAGCTCGGGCAGCGCGAGATGAGTTCATCGAACTTATGCCCGCACTGCCGGCAGCGCGAGCCGATGAAGTCTTGGCGATAGTTCATGGTTGCTGATCCTCGCGGATCGAGATCGCAGCACTCTGCCGCGGGGAAATCTTTTGAATTAATCGCTTGCAACCCACAAACATGACGTAGAGGCTCGACCAGTACATCAGCAGCACGGTTGGAATAAAAAGTGTA
>JAYTAU010000785.1:0-2406 GCA_043737375.1 Planctomycetia bacterium | reverse complement strand
CGCTCTCGTGGTCGTCGTGGCAACACGGTTCAAGTCACGCGAACCCATCCATTCCGGCATACAAGTCCACGCGTTTTTGCTTCAGGAGGCCGGGCTTGTATTTCACCAGCCATTCATCCGGTTTCTCTTTCAGGAACAAGCTACCTGCGGCGTCGTTACGTCCAAACCGCGCAGTTTGCTCGCTAACCGCACGGAAATAGTAGTGGTTGAAGATGCGATTGAATTCCGTGAAGTAAATATCCGCCACGCGTTGGTCGCCGCGAATGATCAACATATTTTCATCGTTCGCGTTCGTCGAAGGATTGCTGAAGTTCGCCGAGCCGGTCACGACGATCGGATCTTTGCTTAACGGGTCCATCAGCAGAAACTTCGAGTGAACGTAGCTCACATGTTGATTCAATTGCAGTAGTTTTGCATTCGTCTCCTTGGTCCATTGATAGAGCGGATCGCGCAAGAACGATCCCCATGCTTTGTAAACGTTGTTCGACGCGTTAATGGCCACGAATGCGTCGGCTGGAGCCGGCGTTGCTCCAGCTGCCGCTGGTTTCTTCTTCTTCGGACGATCCTCTTTTTCCAAAAGCAGAAACACGATATGGCTATTCGCCGTATTGTCTTTCAATTGCGCTTTGAATGCCGCGTTAATTCCAAAAGCCAATGTAATACAAGCCGCCGTTTCGGCCGTGTCCGTCATCGATACGTACAGATCGAGTACTTTCAACCCTGGCCGCGGGCTGAAGACCGTGGTTACTCCGTCCGGTATGTCGTCGACGGTCAGTGGCACGTCGTGCAACGCCTCCACGTTTTCGCGTAACTCTTTGTTCTTGCTCAGTACGTCGGACTTGGAATCGTCTGCTCGGCCCCCCGGGTCGTCGCTTAACAGTTCCCAGTAGGCTTGAAACTGTGCGGCAACCGCGGCGTTTCGCAGCCAATGCCCCACGTTCGTCTGGCCGTGAATGCCGCCGTTCGAGATGTTGGTCGAACCTGTCCAGACCTCGATGGGGCGCTTCGCCGCCCCCTTCAGAAGCACCATGAACTTGTTGTGCTGGATATCGTTCTTCTTCGCTTCGCGATGGATCACGCAGCGCTTGGGGATCTTCGCGTCTTTGATCACCCTCAGATTCTCGATTCGGGGATAACTCGGCTGGAGCTTCCCCTTAACAATTGTCTCGTTGACCTTGGCATCGACGATCATCTTGACGTCAACACCTCGATCGATCGCGGCCTTGATTTCAGCCGCGACTGGAAGATAGCGGAACTCGTAAAAACAACAGAGTAGCGTATCTCCCTGTTTGGCTTGGCGAATGAATTTGAGCAGCGCGTCGTCCAAATTGCGGCTCAGCCAATTCAGCGCTGCTTGAGCTTTATCGGGATCTTCTTTAGCTAGCGCTTCCGGCGATTTGTTGTCGAACTTATGGCTGTAAGCTTGCGAACTTGCCACCCCGCGATTGAAGAACACATCGTGTTCCAGCTTACTGAACAGCGGTTCCGACTCGACTACAATCTCAATCGCTGCGGCGCTGCGGTCGAGGTTTCGCGGCTTGCCTCGCAACGGGTAGAAAGAATATTGGTACTTGTAGCCGTCCTTGGCCGTGAAATCGTCCCACACAAAGCTCTGCACCGGATGGTCGAAGGTGCTGACTCGAGTCGTCTGGTCGGGGTGGGGTATCACCGATTCGAACACCTTGAAGCCCGGCATGAAATAACGTTCGTTTTCTTTGGGGTCGAACCGTTCCACGGCGAAGCCGAGCAACCCCTTGCGGGCGGCAGCGGTCGCCGTAATTGCAAACGAAATCGTATTGACCCCCGACACGGCAAAAACTTGAAAACCGTTTTGTTTGCCCGACTTGAAACGCATGACTGCCCTCCCGTTAAATGGAATAAATCAACCTTGATCCGCTAACACTGCGGTAGTTTGGGTTGGGCAAAGCTGCCCCCTTGCTTCTTTCTAGCAGAAAATTGCTCGGGTTTGGTTTCAGCCGCCGCGCCGGCTCGCCGATCAAGGCGTTCTAGCGCGGTGCGTTCGGCGAATCGAGCCGGCAACAGTTGCACCATGCTCTTCCCGCAACGATAATGCGTTTTTGATACCTGCCTACTGACCATCGCCATCCTACCTGGCGACTTAAGTTCTAACTATTTCACAAGGACGCGCTTCATGCTTCGTGTTGTCAAACTGCCTCTCGTCGCGTTGATCGTAATCGGCATGTTGAATTCGCTTGGCGAGCGCGCCTTCGCCCAAAAGCCCCCCAGTGAGGCGCTCAAGGCGTTGCGCGCCGCCGATGGATTCGACATTGCGCTGTTTGCCAGCGAGCCGATGATCACCAACCCTTCGGCCATCGACATCGACACGCAAGGCCGCGTTTGGGTGGCCGAGATTCAATGGTACCGCGGCAAAGCCAAGAAGCCGGG
>JAYTAU010000784.1:0-6081 GCA_043737375.1 Planctomycetia bacterium | reverse complement strand
CGCCATCGCCAGCGCGGCCGCGCCCAGCGAAGTCACCAATCCCTTGAAGCCGCGTTCGTGGGCCGTATCGAGCAGGAACTTCGCCCAGCCTTCGTCGTTATCAACGATCAGCAATACTCGATCGCCGGGCTGAATTTTGTCTCGATCGTCGCCGATTTCGTTGGTCAGCACGGCCGACTCGGCGAGATTAGACAGCGGTTCGGCAATGGAGAGTTGTTGGGTTTCTTGCGCTGTCAGACCCGACTTGCGAATCAACCGTTGGGGAGCGTAAGTCTGCGGCAGGTAAAGTGTGAAGGTGCTGCCTTCGCCGACCGTGCTGCTCAGTCGGATTTCACCACCCAGCAATCGGGCAATTTCGCGGCTGATGGCCAAACCGAGTCCGGTGCCGCCGTATTTGCGGCTGGTCGAACCATCGGCTTGTTGAAAGGCTTCGAAGATAATCTGCTGCTTGTCCGGCGCGATACCGATGCCGGTGTCGTGTACCGACATGGCAATCACCGACTTTGCCGAGTTCAGCAGCTCGTTGCCGGGGTTCCATCCCTCGCGCACGTTATCGACGCGCAGCGAAACCTGACCGCCGCGGGTAAATTTGAAAGCATTGGCCAACAGATTTTTGATGATCTGCTGCAATCGTTTGGTGTCGGTATGCATGCTCTTGGGGAGATGACTATCCAACTCAATCGCGAAGTTAAGCCCCTTCGATTCGGCGACATGCCGGAATGTGCGTTCCACGTAGCTGTGTAGCTCGCTAAACCGTAGTTCGCCCACATCGACGACCACGGTGCCCGACTCGATTTTGGAAAGATCGAGAATATCGTTGATCAAGGTCAACAGGTCGTTGCCGGATGAATGTATCGTCTTGGCAAACTCGGTCTGCTTCGATGTCAGGTTGCCATCGGGGTTTTTCGACAACTGATCCGACAGAATCAGCAAGCTATTGAGCGGTGTCCGCAACTCATGCGACATGTTGGCCAAGAACTCAGACTTGTACTTCGAAGTTAGTGCCAACTGCTTGGCCTTATCTTCGAGCGCCTGACGCGCTTGTTCGACTTCCTGATTTTTGCGCTCGACTTCTACGTTTTGATGGGCCAGCAAGCGGGCCTTTTCTTGCAACTCTTGGTTGGTTTGTTGCAATTCTTCTTGCCGGCTCTGCAGCTCTTTGGCCAGCGACTGCGACTGCTTGAGCAAATCCTCGGTTCGGGTATTGGCTTCAATCGTGTTGAGCACGATACCGATACTCTCCGTCAACTGATCGAGAAAAGCATGATGGGTGGGGTTGAAGACGCTGAACGATGCAAGTTCCATCACCGCTTTGACCTGGCCTTCGAACACGATCGGCAACACGATGATGTTGACCGGTGCCGCATCGCCCAGCCCGGACGCAATGCGAATATAATCGGGTGGAACTTGATTCAGGACGATCTTTTGCTTCTCGATGGCACATTGGCCGACCAGACCCTCGCCCAACGACAAGGTTTGACCGACCGAATTGGGTTGTTGATAAGCATAGCCGGCCAACAAGGTGAGCTGCGGCAGGTCGCGGGAGCTGTCGAGCGTGTAAAACACCGCATGTTGTGCCGACACTACGGGAGCGAGTTCCGACAGAATCAAACGACCGACGGTCAACATATCCTTCTGTCCCTGAAGCATGCGGCTGAACTTGGCGAGGTTGGTCTTGAGCCAATCCTGCTCGCTGTTTTTCAGCGTGGTGTCTTTCAGGTTGCGAATCATCTCGTTGATGTTGTCTTTGAGCGCGGCGACTTCGCCCTGCGCCTCAACCTTGATCGAGCGGGTCAAGTCGCCCTTGGTCACGGCGGTGGCGACCTCGGCGATGGCACGCACTTGAGTCGTTAGATTGGCAGCCAACTGATTGACGTTCTCGACCAAGTCCTTCCAAGTACCGGCGGCACCAGGCACGCTGGCTTGACCGCCCAGTTTTCCTTCGACACCCACTTCGCGCGCCACGGTGGTCACCTGATCGGCGAACGTGGCCAGCGTGTCGATCATGCCGTTGATCGTGTCGGCCAGCGCGGCGATTTCGCCCATCGCTTGCACGGTGAGTTTTTGCTTGAGGTCACCGTTGGCGACCGCCGTCACGACTTTCGCGATACCGCGCACCTGGCTGGTGAGGTTACCGGCCATGAAGTTCACGCTATCCGTCAAGTCCTTCCAGGTGCCGCTGACCCCCTTCACCTGCGCCTGACCGCCCAAGCGGCCTTCGGTACCGACTTCGCGGGCCACGCGGGTCACTTCCGAAGCGAAAGAACTGAGTTGATCGACCATCGTATTGACGGTGTTTTTTAGTTCGAGAATTTCGCCTTTCACGTCGACGGTGATCTTCTTCGACAAATCGCCGCTGGCCACGGCCTTGGTCACGTCGGCAATGTTACGCACCTGACCGGTGAGGTTACCGGCCATAAAGTTCACGCTGTCGGTTAAGTCCTTCCAAGTACCAGCCACGCCGGGCACGAAGGCTTGTCCGCCCAGTTTGCCTTCGGTACCGACTTCGCGCGCCACGCGAGTCACTTCCGAAGCGAACGAACGGAGCTGATCGACCATCGTGTTGATGGTGTCTTTGAGTTCCAAAATTTCACCGCGCACGTCGACGGTGATTTTTTTCGACAAGTCGCCGTTGGCCACGGCGGTGGTCACTTCAGCGATGTTACGCACCTGGCCGGTGAGGTTGCCGGCCATCGAGTTCACGCTGTCGGTAAGATCTTTCCAAGTGCCAGCCACACCCTTAACTTCGGCCTGCCCGCCCAGTTTTCCTTCGCTGCCGACTTCTCGCGCGACGCGCGTCACTTCCGAGGCAAACGAGCGTAGCTGATCGACCATCGTATTGATGGTGTTCTTGAGCTCCAAGATTTCGCCGCGCACGTCGACGGTGATTTTCTTCGATAAGTCGCCGTTGGCCACGGCGGTGGTCACTTCGGCGATGTTGCGGACCTGGCCTGTCAGGTTACTGGCCATGAAGTTCACGCTGTCGGTCAAGTCTTTCCAAGTGCCGGCCACGCCGCGCACATCGGCCTGTCCGCCCAGTTTGCCTTCGGTACCGACTTCGCGCGCCACGCGGGTCACTTCCGAAGCGAACGATCGCAACTGATCGACCATCGTATTGATGGTGCTTTTCAGTTCCAAGATTTCACCGCGCACATCGACGGTGATCTTTTTCGAGAGGTCGCCGGTCGCCACGGCGGTGGTCACTTCGGCAATGTTGCGCACCTGGCCTGTCAGGTTACTGGCCATGAAATTCACCGAGTCGGTGAGATCTTTCCAAGTACCGGCTACGCCGCGCACATCGGCTTGCCCGCCGAGCTTGCCTTCGGTACCCACTTCGCGCGCTACGCGGGTCACTTCCGAAGCGAACGAACTGAGCTGATCGACCATCGTGTTGATGGTGTTCTTCAACTCTAGAATTTCGCCCTTCACATCGACGGTGATCTTTTTCGACAAATCGCCGTTGGCCACGGCTTTGGTCACCTCGGCGATGTTACGCACTTGGCCTGTTAGGTTACTGGCCATGAAGTTCACGCTGTCCGTGAGATCTTTCCAAGTACCGGCGACGCCTCGCACATCGGCCTGCCCGCCGAGTTTGCCTTCGGTACCGACTTCGCGGGCCACGCGGGTCACCTCGGAGGCGAACGAACGCAACTGATCGACCATCGTATTGATGGTGTCCTTGAGTTCCAGAATTTCGCCGCGCACATCGACGGTGATCTTCTTCGACAAGTCGCCCGTGGCCACGGCGGTGGTCACTTCGGCGATGTTGCGCACTTGGTCGGTGAGGTTGCCGGCCATCGAGTTCACGCTGTCGGTGAGATCTTTCCAGGTGCCGGCGACCCCCTTCACCTCGGCCTGCCCGCCCAGCTTGCCTTCGGTACCGACTTCACGCGCCACACGGGTCACTTCGGCGGCGAACGAGCTAAGCTGATCGACCATCGTGTTGATGGTGTTTTTGAGTTCGAGAATTTCGCCCTTCACGTCGACAGTGATCTTTTTCGACAAGTCGCCCGTGGCCACGGCCGTGGTCACCTCGGCGATGTTGCGCACCTGGCCGGTGAGGTTACTGGCCATGAAATTCACCGAGTCGGTGAGATCCTTCCAAGTACCGGCGACCCCTTTCACCTGAGCCTGCCCGCCCAAGATGCCTTCGGTACCGACTTCGCGAGCAACGCGAGTCACTTCCGACGCGAACGAGCTGAGCTGATCGACCATCGTATTGATGGTGTTTTTGAGTTCGAGAATTTCCCCCTTCACGTCGACGGTGATTTTTTTCGACAAGTCGCCGTTGGCCACGGCGGTGGTCACGTCGGCGATGTTGCGTACCTGGCCGGTGAGATTTCCGGCCATCGAGTTCACGCTATCGGTCAAGTCTTTCCAGGTACCGCTGACGCCTTCAACCTTGGCTTGACCCCCCAATTTTCCTTCGGTACCGACTTCACGGGCCACTCGCGTCACTTCCGAGGCGAACGAGCGCAATTGATCGACCATCGTGTTGATGGTGTTTTTGAGTTCGAGAAATTCGCCCTTCACATCGACGGTGATCTTCTTCGTCAAGTCGCCGTTCGCCACGGCCGTGGTCACCGTGGCGATATTGCGTACTTGGCCGGTGAGGTTACCGGCCATCAGATTCACATTGTCCGTCAAGTCTTTCCACGTGCCGGCGAGACCTTTGACCTTGGCCTGTCCGCCGAGCTTGCCGTCGGTACCGACCTCGCGCGCCACGCGGGTCACTTCCGACGCGAACGAAGCAAGCTGATCGACCATTTTATTGACGGTCTTCGCCGTGCGCAAGAACTCGCCTTGCAGCGGGCGCTCGTCGATTTCGAGCGGCATGGTTTGCGACAAGTCACCCTTGGCCACCGCGCCGATGACGCGTGCGATTTCGCTGGTGGGATGCACGAGGTCGCTAACGAGGTCGTTCACCGATTCGACACTTGCGGCCCAAGCGCCGGTGAAGTCGGTCAACGTGGCGCGCTCGCCGATGCGGCCTTCTTTACCGACCATTTGGCTGAGCCGTGCCAACTCGTTTGTCATCCGGTCGTTGCGGTCGACGACATCGTTGAACATGTCGGCAATTTTGCCGGCCAGTCCGGTCCAATCCGCAGGCAATCGCACGCTGAAGTCGCCCTTCTTGAGCGCCGTCAATGCGGACAGCAGGACTTTGGCATCTAACGCGTGAGCGGTGGCTTCTTGAACTGCAGGCATGGATACTCCGGCATTCCTATGCGTGATGAATTAGATAGACTTTGAACGAACTCACCATTGAACTTCCGTGTTGGCAACTGCGAAAAAGCTCTTGCACTCAGCGGTCTGAACAGGTTCGACCGCAATTCATGCCTGTAAGCGGCAAGCCGCGAGGTAAGTATGCCACCAATCCTGAATGGATGCGAACGTTGATCCGCAAAAAAACGTCAGTCGAATGCGTAGCATAAGCCATCGCTTGAAGAAGCGTCAATCAACGTGCGGCCGTCCACACGCCGTTACGCTGCTTGCACTTAGTGCGATAGCGTGGATTGAATCAACACGCGGCTACAGGAAAATGTGGTAATCCACATCTGTTATGGAAAATGAGATCGGTTTTCGCTTACCTTCACTTTCAGGGGCGTCTCTCAGAGCTTTCGGTAGCAGCGGTACGAAGCTTGCTCTAGGCGAGCATCAGATCAGCTTGCTGGTTTACCTTATCGATTTTCATTCTGTCATTTCCCGACCATGCCGAACGCAGCGCATCATCATCCGCCAGGCACCGAGACGGTCGACTTTCATCGAAAGCAATTTTTGGCCGAACGCCTCGGTTTTTTGCTGATGGTGTTGATTTTAATATACGCGATGTTTGGCGGGTTTGGCCGCGGAATGCTCAGTCAAGCGTCGACGGTCAGCTACGACGGACGCCAGAAGTTGCGTTACGAGCGGTTTACTCGTTGCGATGCGGAATGCGAACTACATTTCGAGATTCAAGCCACGTCTGCCAACGAGGTAACTCTGCGAATTCCGAACGACGTACTTGAATGGATGAAGGTCATTGCATTCGACCCGCCGCCTAAGGCGTCGATGCTGCAAAGTGACGGGGTCACGCATGCA
>JAYTAU010000783.1:0-6103 GCA_043737375.1 Planctomycetia bacterium | reverse complement strand
TAGCGGCGCGGCCAACGGCCCGCTTTTTCGAATCGCGTAGCTTCCCATTACATAGCATTCCTCACATTTCACATCATGCCAGGCAAACCGACCGATATTCATGTGACAGGAGTGCAGGTTTATTTGCTTCCGATCGAAACACGCGTGCCGCTAAAGTTTGGCACAGAAACACTGACCAGCGTGACCTGTGCGCGGGTCAAACTGACCGTTGAAGGTCGCGCCGGCCGCCGCGCCGAAGGTTGGGGCGAAACGCCGTTGAGCGTGCAATGGGCCTGGCCGAGTCGGCTGCCTTATTCAGAACGTTTTGCGGCGATGGTTGAGTTCTGCCGGTTATTGGCCGACGCTTGGATGAGTTTTAAGTCGTGCCGGCATCCACTCGAATTGGGCTGCGAATTTATTGAAGCCAAGTTGCCTGAACTGTTGACGCAGTTCAATCAAGCACGACTGGAGCACGCTGGTCAGAACGCGCCGCAAGCAGCAACTGCAGTGACTGCGATGCCGCAACTGGCGGCGCTGATCTGTGCATCGGCGTTCGATATCGCCTTGCACGATGCGTTTGGCGTGTTGCACGATGTCGATACCTACCAAACTTACAACGCGCGGTGGATGAGTCGCGACTTGAGCGCATTGATCGAACCTGCGAAAGGTTCTGCAGTCGATTTCGCAGGCAAGTATCCGGAGGAATATTTTGCGAGCAGGCCCGCTTGTTCGATGGTGGCTTGGCATCTGGTGGGTGGGCTCGATCCGATCGATCAGAGCGAATTAAAAGGCGACGAACCCAACGACGGCTACCCGGTGTTGCTGGCAGATTGGATCGAGCGCGACGGACTGAAGTGTCTGAAGATCAAGCTGCGGGGCAATGATGCGGCGTGGGATTACCAACGCATTGCGCGAGTTGGCGCACTGGCGATCGAGTGCGATGTGCAGTGGCTGACGACCGATTTCAATTGCACCGTGACCGAGCCCGCATATGTGAACGACATTCTCGATCGACTGCGCGACGAACAGCCGTGCATCTACGGCATGCTGTTGTATGTCGAGCAGCCGTTTCCGTATGAGCTGAGCGAACACCCGATCGATGTCCACAGTGTTTCGAGCCGCAAGCCGCTGTTTTTGGACGAGAGCGCTCACGACTGGCAACAGGTGCGATTGGGGCGTTCGCTCGGCTGGTCGGGCGTGGCGCTGAAGACCTGTAAGACACAAACCGGCGCGATCCTCAGCATGTGCTGGGCGCGTGCGCATGGCATGACGCTGATGGTACAAGATCTGACGAACCCCATGTTGGCGCAGATACCGCATGTGCGACTGGCGGCGCACGCCGGCACGATCATGGGAGTCGAAACCAATGCGATGCAGTTTTATCCCGATGCGTCGCGACCGGAGGAACGCGTACACCCCGGCATTTATCGCCGCCGCAACGGTCGAGTGGATTTATCGAGCCTTGGCGGGCCGGGCTTGGGCTATCGGATCGAACAGATCGAACGGGCGTTGCCTGAGCCGACTGTTGATTTGTAGAACGGAATTCATTCCGTTCACACGAGAATCCGCGTCCTCTCACGCGACACCGGGAATGAGGAAACGGATGAATACTAGCTCGTGACCCTTCCCCGACCATTTTTTCTTTGTAACAAACCGCCCAGTTTCACGCAGTGCATGGTAGCGAAGGATTCGCCAAGTTTATTGGGCGAAAGGAATCGCCATGCATCATTCTTACTTCATTCTGCGGCAATCTGTCCGCGAAGGAGCGTGCGCGTGACGACTCGGCGGCAAGTTACGATTGTGATGATGGTCATGTTGATGTTGTTTGTGATGGGTCAGGCGTTTTTGTGCGCCATCCCGCACTTGTCGCGGTAGCGAGGAGATAGGGATTAGAGTCAGGGGTTAGGAATCGGGGGTCACGGAAGACCCTCGCTCCGTAGCGAAGGTTGCAAACGCTTGTGCCACGATGCCGCAAACTGGACTGGAACAACGCGCAATGTTATCGTTGCCAAACGATCTGATATTGCTGCGACTCGTCCTTCCGAAGTTTCGACATGCCCAATGACCCGACGCAGGGACCGCGGAACATTGATCCGCCGCCGGCAATCATCGAATTGGAAACTCAGCGGCCGGCCGTGACCCGCCTGTTCGGTGTTCCGATCGATTTGATCGGGCTAGTGCTCGGCCCGTTGGTCATGCTGTTGTGGATTCAGTTTGGTCGCGACGCACACGCCGCCGCGCAACCCGGTGCGCTGTCGATCGAAGCCCATCGACTGGCCGGCATCATGATGTTGACCGTCATTTGGTGGTTGACGGAGCCGATTCCGATCCCCGCGACCGGACTGCTGGCCGTTTCACTTTCGGTGATCTTCGGTGCCAATCCACAGCGCGCCGGCGAGGGGACCGCTTTAGCATTGAAGACCGTGCTGCAACCGTTTGCCGATCCGAGCTTGTTCTTCTTGCTCGGCGGCATGTTCATCGGTCGGGCCATGACGCGCCACGGGCTCGATCAACGCTTTGCCCTGTCGATTTTGTGTTCGAACTGGGCCGGCCGTTCGACAGGCACGGTGTTGTTCGCGGTTGGGCTGGCGGTTGCTTTGGTATCGATGTTCGTTTCGAATACCGCCGCCACGGCCATGGTTTATCCGGTGACGATGGGACTGATTGCCGTGATGGCTCAGGGCAGTGCATTGGGAAATACTCAGCCGGGTGGCTTCGCACGATCGCCCTATGCCAGCGCGCTGCTGTTGATGACAGCCTATGCGTCGAGCGTCGGCGGCATTGCCACGCCCATCGGTACCACGACCAACGTTGTTGCAATGGGCTTTTTTAAGCAGCCCGAATACTTTGGCCGGTCGGTCGACTTTGCCCGCTGGACGTTTGTCGGAATTCCGCTGATGGGCGTGCTGTTTGTCGGCTTGTTTTTCTGGTTGCGCTGGAAATTGCCTGCCGAGCGGGTCGATATGGGCCGGCTACGCGATTACTTACAAACGAAAAAATTGGAGCAACGGCGTTGGAACCAAGGTGAAATCAACACGCTGATCGTGTTTGTCAGCGTGGTCAGTATGTGGATCGCGCCGGCGATTCTCAGTATTCAAGGCCTCGACCGCTGGATCAACTCGGTCAGCGGCCTAAACTTGGATTTGCCCGAAGACTTCAGCCGTCACTTTCCCGAAGAGATTGTCGCACTGCTGATTCCGGTCATGCTGTATCTGTTGCCGGTCAATTGGCGGAGACGCGAATTTACGCTCGACGGCGGCGACCTGTTGCGTATCGACTGGGGGACGATGCTGTTGTTCGGGTCTGGATTGGCCCTGGGCAGTCTGATGTTTCGAACCGGACTGGCTGCGGCAATTGCCGATGCCACGGTTCAAGGTCTGGACACCAACAACTTGTGGGTGATCACGGCGCTATCGATAACGGCGGGCATCGTGCTGAGTGAATTCACCAGCAATGCGGCCTCGGCCACGACGCTGATTCCCGTGGTTTGGCAATTGGCCGACAAGTCGGGCATCGACCCGCTGCCACCGCTGATGGGGCTGACGTTCGGAGCCAGCTTCGGCTCGGCCCTGCCGGTCTCGACCCCGCCCAATGCGATTGTTTATGGGTCGGGCCTGATTCCAATGCGGCGGATGATTGGTGCGGGTATTGTGTTCGATGTGGTGTGCGGAGTGGCGATCTGGTGTGTACTAAGGGTGGCGTTCCGATACGAATGGACACCGTTTTTGGACCCATGACGAGAGAACGGCGGTATTATTAGGTTTCCAAGCTGTGCTTAAAACAAACAGTCAACGAGCAATTCGCCCGTTCGGCGACGCGATTGCTAATCCGTCGTATATGCATTGTCTGCATGGAGTTAAGCGAAGTCGTATGTCCGTTGTTTGATCGGTCAGGCGGATTGACGAGAGCGTTCTCATCTATTTTTATTCAGCTTCGCAAATAAGCCGGATTCGGGGCGCATCGTACATCTGGATTGGCCGTTCAAACGGTCATTCGCGTATGGACAGGGAGGAACCTTGACCGCCGACCGCAACACTGAACAGGCCGGTGCCGAGAAACCGCATGCCGCGACCGAGTCGGGCGATGAAAAAATAGTCGCGAACGACCGACCGGCACTTGAAAAACTCGATGCATCGACGGTTGCGGCTTTGTACTTGGAGCACGCCGATGAGTTGCGGCGTTTTTTGATTGGGTTGTTGCGACACAGCGAACTTGCTGCCGATGCTTTGCAAACGACTTTCACCAAAGCGGTTGAGCAAGGCCACACGGCTCGGCAAGAGACTCTGAAAAGCTGGTTGTTCACGGTTGCCTATCACGAGGCAATGTTGATCCGCCGCCGACAGGGGGTCACCGAACGAGCCATGGAAAAGCGGCGAGTTTTGGAAACCGCCTTGGATGGCCATCGGCAGCAGGCGGCCGACAATAACTTGGTGCGATGGGAAACAGTGGAGCGAGTCCGATTTGCATTGCAAGAGTTGCCCATCGAACAGGCCGATGTGGTTCGCCGAAGAATCTTCGAAGGTAAAAAATTCATCGAGATCGCGACCGAATTGCAACTTCCTCTCGGCACGGTTTTGACTCGTATGCATTTGGCATTGGCAAAGCTTCGCAATCGACTTGGCGGCGATAAAATTGGTTAACATGCCCGCATAATATATTGCCGTAAAGCATAACGTTATGAACTCACCTATCCGATCACCGAATCTGACCGATAACGATGCCCTAACCGATAACCAGGCCCGGGCGCTTAGCGACATCGAGTGGCAGGCGTTCCTGTACCTTTCGCACGAGTTGCCTACCGACGCAATCGTTGCATTCGAAGCCGAATTAGCTGCCAGTCAGCCGGCTCGCGAGGCATTAGCTGCCTTGGTCGGACTTCAACATGCCGTTCTTCTGGCAGGCTCAGCGGAAACCTGGTTAGACCGTGAGCAATCGCAGCAGAGTCGCGATATTCAACTTGCGGATCGCATTACCTTGAGTTCGTCGCGTAGCTCGCGTTGGATGCAACCGGCCGTGTGGTTGGCGATCGGTGCAGCGGCTTGCCTGTTGTTGATCGTCGGCGTGCAGTCGTGGCAGACAGCCGCGGATCGAACGAAGACGCGCACCATTTCCAGTTCGAGTGCAGCGGCCGATTTGGCGTTGCGATGGTCGAGTGTTCGCGATGCTTGGGACGAAATTGTCCCACCGCGCAGCGATTCGTATCGGTCGGAGCTGATCGACTCGTCGTTGACCGATGGCGGATCCGGTAGTGAATCGATTTCGATCGCCGGCGAAATCGGGAATGCAGGGCTCGAGAATGCTGGCCTAGATGATTCCGACATGATCGATGAGTTCGAATCGCCCGATTGGCTGCTGGCGACTATCGCCGGGCAAAAAATTGGCCTTCAAGATGAGACGACTGAACCATTGAAACCAGTGCCATCCGACACAAGTCCGTCTTCGACACCCATCATTCAAGAGTAAAGGATATCGACCGGATGTGGCGAGCGATTGCGTTGGTGACCTTGATCTTGATTGCCATTAACACGGATGCTGCGCTTGGACTTCGCGCCGATGAAGTGAAAACGACGGAAGAAGCACAGGCGACGGAAAAAAAATCTGCCGACAAAAAACGTGATGATAAAAAACGTGATGACAGAAAAAGTGATGTCAGAAAAAGTGATGACAAAAGATCTGCCGACATCAAATCTTCGGTTAAGAATCCGGCTACTACGGAATTGCCTGCGAAGCCGTTGAGTGGTCCTACTGAAAAACGTGCGTCGAACAATGTCGCTCGCGATAGTGGCACCATCGACAGTGACACCCTCGAAAAGGGCGCACTCGAAAAAGGCGCACTCGAAAAAGGCGCGCTAATCGTATCCAAAAAGCGAGGCGGTCTGGGTTCCAAGAAAGATCGACTAGACACTTCGCTGGCGGTAACGCCGGCCCGCGAAGCGGCGGCGCTGATGTTCGTGCAAAATCATCACCAGGAATTGCTCGAACTTTTGAGCCAGCTTAAAACCCGTAATCCGGCCGAGTACGAAGGGGTGATGCGCGAACTGTTTCGCACCAGCGAGCGGTTGGCAAACCAGCAAGAGTCCGATCCGGCCCGCTACGAGCTGGCGTTGGAAGGTTGGAAACTCAA
>JAYTAU010000782.1:0-2429 GCA_043737375.1 Planctomycetia bacterium | reverse complement strand
AGCAAGGCTGGAAGCCGATCGAAGTTAGCCGCGCGCCCTCGGCCGACGAAATCAAATCGCTCGAACGCCTGGCCACGTTGCATCTGCAAGCCAAGTTTCCCGTCTCGCAATCCGAGACCTATTTGCGAGATGGTTTTCCGACTTCGCAGGCCGGCGAAATTCGTGGCGACGAGGTCGCACTGTTGGGCATGACCCGCGACAATCGCATTGAACGATTGACCGATTACGTGGGCCGCCGCAGTATCAGCAAGTATGGCTGCTTCGGTTGCCACGATATTCCGGGCTACGAAGATGCCAAGCCGATCGGCACCGCGCTGGCCGATTGGGGTCGTAAAGATCCGTCGAAGCTGGCGTTCGAAAACATCATGCAGTACTTGTCGCAGCATGGTCACGGTTCGCACGATAAGTCAGCCAACGGGCATGGCACTGCTAGCAATGGTCATGCAGCCGGCGAGCAGGCAAAGACAACGGGGTCTGCGAAAACGACATCTGCAACAGCAACCCGTGCCGATAGCTCGGGCTACGGACTGTTAGTTCCCACCGACGAAACCCCATCGAACGCGCAGCTTGCACAAGACAAGCTGTTCTTCGAAGAAAAAATTGCCTCGCACGAGCGGGAAGGGTTCATTTGGCAAAAGCTGAACGAGCCGCGGAGCTACGATTTCAAAAAGACCGAAAACAAGACCTACAATGAACGGCTGCGAATGCCGAAATTTTACTTCAGCCAAGACAAAATCAAGAACGAGCAGTCGATCGAAGCGATCATGACGTTCGTACTCGGATTGGTCGCCGAGCCTCCCGCGGCGCAATATGTTTACAGTGCGGCTCCGCGCGAAAAAACCATCGCCGAAGGTCGCAAGGTACTCGACAAATTCAATTGCGCCGGCTGCCATACCCTCGAAATGGATCGTTGGGATATTTCGTATTCGCCCGGCTGGTCGGCCGAGTTTGCCAAGGACAAGTTTGTCGGCGTCGAGAAGCAGGATGCCGACGGTAAAGATGTTGTCGTTGCTCCCCCGTTCGACGACTACGCATTCTTGAAGCCGCATTTCAGTCCGCAAGAAGTGGCCGCCTCGTTGGCGACCGACGCGCGTAATCGGCGTAAGACAACGCTGATCGGCACGCCGGTTCGCAATGTACAAACCGGAGAGATTGAGCGTTTTGACGAAGATGGACAGCCGATTGCAGCGGACGATACCACCAGCAAGGTTCAACACTACGAGTTCACGCTGTATCAACCGGCGTTGATCAACGGCGACCCGATCGCCGTCGGCGGACAAAACCTGCGGGTTCAACCGACGATGCTCACGCCGCGCGGCCCTGGTTCGAAGCAGTTGCGCATCTTCCCGGCTTGGGGCGGCGATTTGGCTCGTTTGATACGTCCGGTAGTCGTGGCCGATGAAATGAAGATCAACCCCAATGCGAAGGCCGACGAAGCCTGGGGCTGGTTGCCGCCGCCGTTGTTTAACGAAGGTCGTAAAGTCCAAACGAATTGGTTGTATGACTTCCTGCTGGAACCATACCCCATTCGACCGGCAGTCGTGATGCGGATGCCCAAGTTCAACCTATCGCCGGCCGAAGCCCAGGCACTAGCCAATTACTTTGCCGCGGTCGATAACCAGCCGTATCCGTTTGCATTCGATTCGCGCACGACGAGCAGCCACTTAGCGATGGCCGAACGTGATCATCCCGATCGATTGCAAGACGCCCTGAAAATTGTGACCGATAAGAGTTTTTGCGTGACTTGTCACTTGGTCGGGGATTACGTTCCCGCCGGTAATCCCAAGGCACTGGCACCGCAACTCGATCGAGTTCACCAACGATTTCGGCCGGACTATGTCCATGGTTGGATCGCCAATCCCAAACGGTTCTTGCCCTACACGGGCATGCCCCAAAACATCAAACCCGAAACTCCGCTCAGTCAAGAATTGTTCAAGGGAAATAGCGAACAGCAAGTCAACGGTTTAGTGGACTTACTGATGAATTTCGGCCGGTTTGCGACCGAACAGTTTTCGATCAAGCCGCTGATCAAGGCAACGCCCGCAGGTGCTACGCCCCCCGCGACCGGCCCAACGCAATAATAATTTCAATCGTATTTTCGGTTTCGTCGCCCAGCGACGGCTGATCGAATGCGACCGTAACGTGTAAACTAATATATGTGACCTACCCTAAGTAAATTTCGCCCAGGGGAGGGCGATCCCACCATTCTCGAATTTTGGCGAAGCATGACTGCTTGCCGGTCGAGCGAGGAGATCTTGAGATGCAAGTGAATGCAATGAATTGGCGTCGTTGGAAAAAAGCGGTTTTATTGGCCGCGGTCGGAGTAATTGTTTGCGGCTCGGGCGTATGCGGTTTGGACATTGGCGGCTCGGTTGCCGTTGCTGCCGATTGGGGCACGCTGAAAGGCAAATTCGTCTACGACGGCAAAG
>JAYTAU010000781.1:0-2429 GCA_043737375.1 Planctomycetia bacterium | reverse complement strand
CTTGGCGGGCAATTCGAGCAAGCTGATACCCATCGCGCCGAGCATGTCGGTCAAGCGCGAGACAATCAAGTCTTTTTGAAAGCTGGTGATGTCGTCGGTCGAGTACTTGCCTTGCGTACCTACCAAGGTATTGATCAACAGGGCGCTATCGACGACGCGGAACGAGTACTTGCCGAACGATCGCAGCCGAACCATGCCGAATTCTTTGTCTCGAAACACAATCGGCTGTCGCGTGCCCCATTTCTGATCGAGGAAAGTCTGCTTACCGATGTAATAGACCGATGCCTGAAACGGCGACTTCTCCCAAGGGATGGTCAGCAATCGCGTGAGGATCGGCACGTTGGCCGTGGTCAGCGTGTATCGCCCCGGGCCGAAGCTATCCATCGCTTTGCCGTCGCGAAAAAAGATCGCTTCTTGATTCTGATTGACGATCAGTTGCGCGCCGAGCTTGATGTCGGTCGATCCCTCGGGCGGAACGCGGCTGACCAGCGAACGATTGGACTCGTCGAAGAACTGTATGACTTCCAGGCGAATGCCCATGGTTGGCTCCGGTTTGGTATTGGGTGTATGTTTAGTTCGACCGGGTTTCTAGACCGGTCGATGCTGCAAGTGAGGCTAGAGGCTAGAGGCTCGGGGTTTGGGAACGACACAAGAAACCTCCCAGCCTCTAGTCTCCAGCCTCATTGAGCCATAGTCGACGCAACTACTAACTTGTCGCCGGCAGTGGCAAGCATCACTCGATCCCCTTCAATATATCTTCGCGTTTGTTCCACGCGGTTTCGGCGGCGTCGAACTCGCTGAGTAGTGCGTTGACCGTTTCGGCCGGAATGGCCGCTGCCGGGGTGTTGGGCAAGTCCTCGATCGCCTTGGCCAATCCTTCGATCCGCTCGACCATCAGTAAATCGTGCTCATAGACCCGATCGAGTATCGCTTCGTCGATCCGCACCAAATCGAACACTCCGCTGTAGCCCGCCATCGCCCCGCGGATCCGACCGATCAGTTTGTCGGTCCGGCCGCGTAGCCGATCGAACTGCGGCAGCGCATCGATCTGCCCCGCATCGACCAAGGTGCGAGTGTAAGTGTCGAGCCCGCGCTTGGCCCGTTGCAGCCGGTCGGCCAGCCATTCGCGTTGCAGGGCATCGCTCTCTCGGCGATTTTCTTTTTCGAGATAGCCCTTAAAACCGGGAATTCGCCGGAGCAAGTCCTCCAAGGCATTCCGATTTTCGATATGTTCGCGTGGTTCAGGCACGGCGGAGTTCCTCGGATGCAAAATCGGATTGGGGAAATCGGAAATCGGAAGTAGTTGATACACCGCGTCCGTTCGATCGGCGAGCGGCAGGGTTTACCCCGGACGGAGCTTAACAACATCGAGCTGTCATCCAGGTATTCGTCCGACGCCGACAGTTCTTGCGGTTGTGCGCGTCCATCTTATCAGGTCAGTCCATCCGAACAAGAAAAAATGTCGTAGCTACGTTTTATCGTGGAACCAGTCTCTGTAGGAGCCGATTCCCATCGGCGATTGAGCCGGCGAATGAGCCTTCGCCCATCGTTAACCTCATCGGTCGCGGCTGGGAAGCCGCTCCTGCAACGAACGCAGATCGCGGACGGCGTCCGCTCCTACAAATTACGGCCATAATCTGCCGTGGAGTCGGTCGCGGGCTTTTGCTATAGTCCGCCCTCTCGCGTGGCCGGCTCGGGTGAGCCGTGCCGTTATTGCCCCTTCGTTTTACATCCGCCGTCGTATGAACGCACTCCGACGCCAATTCGTGAAAACATGTTTGGGGCTGATGGCCCTGGCGGTCGGCGGTTGTGCAAGTTCGTCGAAACCGTTCCGCTGGCCCTGGTCCGATGCCGATCAGACGGCCGATTTGGCGAAATACGGCCCGACATCGAAGCAAAAAATCGAGCAATTACGAAAGCTGGCTGCCGACGGCACCGGCGACGAAGCAACCCAACAACGCATGGCGGGTGAACTTGCCCAACAAATGCGGCAAGAGCGCGACCCGCTGGTGCGATGTGAAATTGTGACGACACTCGGATTGATCAATAACCCGACCGCGACGGCTGTCGTCGGCGGAGCGATGAAAGACCCCGATAAAGAGGTGCGCATTGCGGCGTGTCAGGCGTGGGGGAAGCGTGGTCAAGGCGGGTCAACGCTTTTTGGTGCCACAATTGCCAGTGACCATGAAGCCGCCCGTCTGCTCGGCGAGACCCTCGCCAGCGATAGCGATGTTGATGTGCGTTTGGCCGCGACCAAAGCCCTGGGCCAGCTCAAGGATCCTAAAACGGTGCAACTGTTGGCCGTGGCGCTCGAAGACCCCAACCCCGCGTTGCAACTTCGCGCCGTCGAATCGTTGAAAAATACCAGCGGCAAGGACTTTGGCAACGATGTGAATCAGTGGCGGCAGTACGTGAAAAACCCTGCCATC
>JAYTAU010000780.1:0-14878 GCA_043737375.1 Planctomycetia bacterium | reverse complement strand
GCGCTGTGGGCGGGCGCCTCCGACCCGCGCTTCGCGATGGTGATTTCGAACAACTCGGGAGAAGGAGGCGCGGCGCTCTCGCGACGACGCTTTGGCGAAACAGTGCATAAAATCAACGCTTCGTTCCCACATTGGTTTTGCACGAACTTCAAGAAGTACAACGACAAAGAAGACGAACTGCCCGTCGACCAACATATGCTGCTATCGCTGATCGCACCGCGGCCGCTGTACGTGGCCAGCGCCACCGAAGACCAATGGGCCGATCCCAAAGGGGAGTTTCTTTCAGCCGTGCATGTCGGGCCGGTTTATGAGCTGCTGGGCAAACAGGGTCTGGGCGTTACGGAAATGCCCGCCGCCGATCAGCCGATCCACAAGACGATCGGCTACCATCTGCGCACCGGCAAGCACGACATCAACGAGTACGATTGGAAGCAGTACTTGGACTTTGCCGATTTGCACTTCGGCAAGCCGAAGTAAGCAAGGGGTCGAGGGGCGAACCTGAAAGGTTCATCCTGTCAGCCCAGTGCGAAGCACTGGGTCATCTTGCAAACATCGCGTTGACCCTGAAAGGGTCGTCCACTGGCCCGTCCGTGGCCAATGGCTTTGAAGGCCATCGACATCCGTCGGTTGAACGGCCCCTTCAGGGCCGCGCTACGTTTCCTATCCGGTCCTAGGGCTTCGCCCTAGGCTGACAGAAACGACCCTTTGGGTCGAAGATGGTAACGTCCCGGCGAAAGCTTTGCTTTTGTGAATTCGTGACTTTTTCTGGTGTTACCCCGCCAGGGCTTTTTCCATGGCGGCCACCTGGTCTGAAAGCGCTCCGCCGCGCAACTTGTTGAACTGGGTGGCCGGCAACATCGCTTGCATCGCGGTGTAGCCCCCCATCTTGACCAACATTTCGGCATCTTTCCAGACCCACTGAATCTTCTGACTCACACTGTCGACCACTTCTTTCTGATAAGTGCCCAAGTCGCCGTCCAACATCCGTCTGAGCGTCGGATCGCCGCCATAACGCTTATACTTGGCCCAAAGCAACAACTTGTCATAGGTGGGCTTGTCGAAAGCCCGCGTTAACTCATCGGTGATTTGAACATTCGAGTCGGCCAGATAGACGGCGATATCGGCCAGTTCTTTTTGCAACGACCCAAAATGGTACTGTGGAAATGTCTGCGGATCCAGATTCTGTTCGAGGATGGCCGCCCGCTCTTTGTTGGTTAAAAAGAAATCTTCGTCGCCGCCGATCTTGCTTTTGATCACCGCGTTGGTTGAGGCACCATCGTATTTAGCAAGCTCGCGAAGGATGACCTTGTAGTCGGCGATTGCTTGCTGAATCGCATAGTCCAGCTCTTGGTCGTTGGTAGCGCGATTAATATCCCGGAAGCCCTGCGCATAGATTTTTGAGATGTCGAACAACGAAAACTCAGGTGCCGCGGCCTTGAGAAATTTCATGCTCTTGCGCATCAAGACAAAGCTATCGTCTTCGACCGAGTCTTTCAAATCGGGTGCTTCCTCAGCCATATCGGCGAGGCCGCTACGCATGCCGGCAGTGATTTTGTCGGGATCGAGCTGGGCAATTTTTTGCAGCATGGCAGGCGAGAATTTTTCTTGGGCCTGCGGAAGTTGCAACAACAAGTTTTGCCCAACCGTTTGGATTGCAGGATTGGCTTCATTCCATCCTATCCCGGGAGCCATGGCCGACGCGCCAGCTCTAAAGAATTCGCTGTTGGGGAGCGACTGCCCAGCATCGATCGGGATGAGGGTCGGGTTGTCCGGCGTGCCGGTCATCATCAGGTTGTTGGCATGGCGATCGCTGTTGAGCGTCATGAAATCCAAAAGCGCGAGATTATCGACGTTATCTTTAGGAATGGCTTTGGCGCGCTTGGCCAGTTCCTGCGGGGTGCAATTTTTGAATAGTTCATGGGCATCGTGAGGCTCGCCATCGGTCAGTTGAATCGCTTTCTGTAACGCGCCGGTGCGCTTTGTGGCATTGGAGATAGTGCCCTGCTTAAAAGCGTCGTCTTCGAGCTGCACGGAAATCGTCGGCATCACGCCCAAGTCGATGCCAAGCTCGGCTTTCATCAGATCATTGAGCTTGCTAGCCATGATCTCGCGGCCGGTGCCGCCACCTTTGGGCACGTCAATGCCGGCACGGGCTTCACCCTGAACGCTTTTGAAGATGTAGGCCGGTTTGCCGTCGACGCCGTTGATGAAAAACGAGTCGGACGCACCCTTGCTGCTAGGGGGCTTGCTGCCGCCGCATTCCAGCAGCACCTGGGCTTTGTCGCCGTCGGTGGCGTTGGGCAACTGGGCCAGTTGGTTCTGCGCTCGCAACGCGAGCACCGCCTTGGCCTTTTGCAGCGTTTCCAGGCAATATGCCTTATTCGAATCGTCGAGGAATGCAAAGGGCTGAAGCTTTTCCAGCGACATCAGACCACGCGCGTCGATTTCATTTTTCTGAGTCAGGTTCTCAACGACGACGGCGATGCCGCGAACCTGCCGCGCATTCTCCGAGGTTTCCGCCATGATCGTCGTGAGCTGTTTAAGCATTTGATCGCAGGCGTCGACGCGTGCTTTGCCGATTTTCGAATTGGGGCTCTTATGTTCTTTCTTGTAGGCTTCGGCCAGTTCGCGAACTTTATTGACCATGACCTGAAAGGCGGCGAATTGGCCCTTGCCTTGCTGCAAATCGCTAAATGCATCGACCATGATTCGCATCGCGGACGTTACCTTCTTAATGCTCGAATCGCCCGCGTCGGTCGCTTGGTCGATCGCGTCGATGTCGGTCGCTTGAACTGGCAGTTTGTAATCCGTCAACTTCTTGGCGACTTCGTCGGCCTTCTTGTCCAACACGGTACTCTTGGCCGACTGCTGTTTGCGCCGGTCCGTGGCCGTTGTATCGCGCTGGCCTTGTGCCTGGCGATGTGCGACGCGCTCGGCCTTGCGCTGCTGAGTGATCGCATTGCGCGCGGCGGAAAGCACCGCCTCTTCGTTCTTCTTTTGGGCCTGTTCGGTGACCCTGTCATTGGCCAGCACCTTGACGGCGGTTTCGACCTGCTCAAGCAATTTATCGAACGCCGCGATTTTGGCTTTGTAGGGTGCGTTCGCCGTCTTGACCTGCGTCACGCGCGCTGCCCATTCCTTGGCAGTGGCATAAACCGGCGCCACATTGCGCGGCAGCGGCTCCAACTTTTTGCCAGTGACGTCCGAGTACTGCTGGGGCTGTTTCTTGTCGGAAGGTTGCGGCTGATTGATGTTTGGTTGATTTGTATTGGGCTGGGTGGTGGTCGTGTCCGTGGTGTTCGTCGGATTGGTTGTGTTGCTTACTTGGCCTGCGTTTGTGGGTGGCTGATTCGGCACGACGACCTTGAACACGGGTAAAATCGATACGCCGGCACTATTGTTGGCGATTTTTTTGATCACATCGGCCATCGTGCCGGCCGGCTCGGAATCGACCTCGAAGACCATTTTGCCGTCGAGCGTGTAGCATTCGCCTTCGAGGACTTGCGTGCTGGCCGCGGTTTTCTTGGCGACCGTGATTTGAACCGGTGGGATTTTCGTTTTCGAAACGATCAGCACCCCTTTGGCAACGTCCTTGCCAATCATGGCAAATTTCGCGCGATCGGTCTTGGCGAGGGTTAGGCCTTTTTTCAATTCCGAATCGACTTTGGTGCCGGTTGACATGCGAGTGTCCTTAAGAAGATTGCAAATCGTGGATTGTGGACCGCTTGAAAACGGTTGCGCGAGAATTCACCCAGCCGCCAATTCTGTGGATTCGCGTATTCGGGATATTCTCTACCAGCGGAGCCTGCTGTCAATCATTCGGGGTGAAAAAATCGCGAATAGTCGGAGAATCCGTAGTCAGTAGTCCGTTGTCAGTGGCAATCGACAAGGCTTAGGTGCTACTGCCAATCTCATCTCACGCTTTCACGCGATTGAATTCCGCTGATTGCACCTCGACCGCTGTAAGTGGCCAGCGCCACGGAAGACGGTTGGGCGGACTCCAAAGGGGAATTCCTCTCGGCCGTGATTGCCGCGGATTGATACGTATGAAGGCAATTAATTGTGCGCGCCACGCATGGCCGTGGATGTGTCACCCGGCGCAGGCAGGCCGTACGTCAGCCGCTATTGTGCTTCCAGAGCCTTCTCGATTGCATTGCTCTTGTCCTTAATCGGCTTGCCGGACAATGCCTGAACTTCGCTAGCCGGAAGTAGCGCGTTCAAAGCCTCGTAGCCGCCCTTCTTGACAAATTCCTCGGCTTCTTTCCATCCCCAACCCATTTTATTCTTAAGCCCAATGGCAGCCTCGCGTAGATAGGTTGCCTGATCGCCGGCTAACATCCGCGCCAACTTCGGATCGCCGCCCATGTTCTTGTATTTGGACCATTGAAACAGCGTGTCATACGACTTATCGTCGTAAGGGCGCGTCAGTTCGTCGGTAACCGCAATGCCCGAGTCGCCGATGTAGTTTCTGATATCGGCCAACTCTTGCTGCAGCTCGACGAAGTGCTGCTGCTGGAACGTCTGTTTGTCCATCTTGCCGCCCAACGCCCGGGCCTTCAACTTATTCGGATAGTTCTTTTGCTGGTCGCCAGTGACGATACCCATCAAACTGTCCGAACTGACGTTTGGCGGGGTGTTGGCCATCGCTTGATTGATAATGCGAATATCGGCGATCGCGTCTTGAATAGCTCGTTCCAGCTCTTGATCGTTCGTGGCTTTGACAATTTCGCCGAAGCCGTCGGAATAGACTTTCGAGATATCGAACAGCGATAAGTGCGGCGCGGCGGCCTTTAGGAACTTCATGCTCTTACGCATCAAGTCGAAGCTATCGTCGTCGACGGTGTTCTTCATGTCCGGGGCTTCCTCGCCCATTTCCGTGTAGGCGCCGCGCATGCCGGCCACCACTTTATCGGGATCGAGGTCGGCAATTTTTTGTTGAATGGCCGGGGAGAATTTTTCCTTGGCCTGGGGCAATTGCAACAGCAAATTTCGACCCTCCGTCAGCACGGACGGATTGGCTTCGTTGTAGGGTACATTGGGGGCCAGGGCCGAACCGCCGGTCTTGAAGAACTCGACATTGGGCAACGATTGACCCGCGTCGATTGGGACCAGCGTGGGGTTGTCCTTGGTGCCGGTCATCATCAGATTGTCGGCGTGCCGGTCAGTGTTTAAGGTGATAAAATCGAGCATGCAGACCGTGTCGACGTTTTCCTTGGGAATCAGCCGAACGCGCCGATCCAGTTCTGTCTTGTCCAGCGCTTTGCCTTTAGGACCCCTTAACAATTCCCTACCGTTACTGGGTTCGCCGGCAGTGAGCTGAATGGCTGTTTGCAACGCGCCGGTTCGCTTGGTGTCCTTGGAGAGCGAACCTTGCTTGAACGCCTCGTCTTCAAGTTGCACGGCGATTGTCGGCTGCACACCCAGATCAAGCCCGAGATCGGCCTTAAACATGTCATTGAGTTTGCTGGCCATGACTTCACGAGCCGTGCCGCCCCCCTTGGGCACGTCAGGAGTTGCGCGCGCCTCGCCCTGAACGCTTTTGAAAATGTATGCCGGTTTGCCGTCGGTGCCATTGATAAAGAACGAGTCGGATTGACCTTTGCCGCTGGGAGGTTTGGCCCCGCCGCACTCCAACAACACCTGCGCTTTGTCCCCGCCGGTGGCGTCGGGTAGTTGGGCCAACTTTTGTTGGGCCCGTTGTGCGAGCGAGGCCCTGGCCTTGCGGATCGTTTCCTCGCAATAGGCCTTGTTCGAATCGTCCAGCCAAGCAAAGGGCCGCATTTTTTCAAGGGCTGACACACCGCGGGCATCGACTTCGTTTTTGGTCGTCAGATTTTCGATGACGACGGCGATCCCGCGCACTTGCCGCGCGTTTTCAGAAATCTCGGTCATGATCTGCGTGATCTGACTCAGCATTTGGTCGCACGCATCGACACGCGCCTTGCCGATTTTCGAATTCGGACTCTTATGATCTTTCTTATAGGCCTCGGCCAGTTCGCGCACTTTGTTCACCATCACATGAAAGGCGGCGTATTGCCCCTTGCCTTTCTTCAGATCCGCGAACGCGGAGACCATGATTCTCATCGCCGAGGTGACTTGCTTGATGCTGGAATCATCCGCCTCGGTCGCCTGATCGATGGCGTCGATGTCGGTCGTTTTCACCGGCAGCTCATAATCGTTGATTTTTTTAGCAGTTTCGTTGGCCTTCTTGTCCAGTACGTTACTTTTGGTTGCCAATTGTTTGCGATGGTTGGTCTCGACGGTGTCGCGCTGGCCTTGTGCTTGACGATGCGTCACGCGCTCGGCCTTGCGTTGCTGAGTGATGGCATTGCGCGCGGCGGAAAGCACCGCCTCTTCGTTCTTCTTTTGGGCTTGTTCGGTGACTCTGTCATTGGCCAGCACCTTGACCGCGGTTTCAACTTGGTCAAGCAACTGATCAAACGCGGCGATTTTGGTCTTATATGGGCCGTTCGCCGTCTTGACCTGAATGACTCGCGCTGCCCATTCCTTGGCGGTCGCGTAAACGGGCGCCACATTGCGCGGCAGCGGCTCCAACTTTTTTCCAGTGACGTCTGAGTATTGCTGTGGCTGCTTCTTGCCGGACGGTTGCGGCTGATTGATGTTTGGTTGATTTGTATTGGGCTGGGTGGTGGTCGTGTCCGTGGTGTTCGTCGGATTGGGTTGCGTGTTGTTGCCGGTGGTATTGTTGGGTTGCGTCGTGGTGGTGTCGGTGGTCTTGGTCGAATTGTTGGGTTGTGTCGTAGTCGTGTCGGTGGTTTTGGTCGTATTGGGATTGGTCGTGTTGTTGACTTGGCCCGCGTTAACGGGTGGCTGATTCGGCACCACGACTTTGAAGACGGGCAAAATCGAGACGCCGGCGCTATCATTCGCTATTTTTTTAATGACTCCGGCCATGGTGCCGGACGGCTCGGAATCAACCTCGAAGACCATTTTGCCGTCGAGCGTGTAACATTCTCCTTCGAGCACTTGCGTACTGGCGGCGGTTTTCTTGGCGACCGTGATTTGAACCGGCGGGATTTTCGTTTTCGAAACGATCAGCACGCCCTTGACGTCCTTGCCAACCATTGCGAATTTTGCGCGATCGGACTTGGCGACAGTAAGGCCCTTTTTCAATTCCGAATCGACTTTCGCGCCGGTTGACATCGCAGTGTTCTTTTGAAAATTACCAATCGTGGATTGTTGACCGCTTGAAAACGGTTGCGCGAGAATTCACCCAGCCGCCAGTTCTGTGGATTCGCATATTCGCGATATTCTCTACCAGCGGAGCTTGCTGTCAATCATTCGAGGTGAAAAAATTCTTAATTAGTTTCGGCGAGGCGGGTACTGCGTGGAGGGAGAACAGTGTTCCGTTATCCGTGTTCAGTGAGAGTTGCCGACACACTGCTCGTTCCTCGCTGCCTCTCCCGGAGGCAGAGGGATTGAATGACTCTAGTGAACGCCGCGTTGCAACTCTCATCTCACGCTTTCCGATTTCACGCTTTTGTATTGCGCACTCGTGCAAGCGGCTGTACAACTTCACCACTGACAAGCCTGACAGCTTGCCAGAGCCACCCGATTCGCGAGCCTCCAGCCTCCAGCCTCCATCTTCCATCCTCACCGAATGTCGTACGTAAACTTGCCATCCGCATCGATCCCGATCGTGACCTGCTCGATCGAGCCCCCTTCGGCCATTCGCGACAGAAACTCTTGCGAGAGCTCCGGCAGCAAACTGCGATTGATGATGTGATCGATATTGCGAGCGCCGCTTTCGACCTCGGTGCAGCGGCTGGCAATGGCGTCGATCAACTCCGGCCCGTGCTTCAGTTCCGCCTGATAATTTTCCTTGATGCGGCGGCGGACCTGATTCAGCTTCAACTGAATGATGTTCTTTAGCACACTGTCCGACAGCGGGAAGTACGGCACAATGGTGATGCGGCCCAAGAACGCCGGCTTGAACACCTTGAGCAACTCCGGATACAGCGCCTGGGCCAGTGCCGCCGAGTCGGGCATGGTGTCGGGATCGGAGCAAAGCTTCATCACGGTGTCGCTCGCTGCGTTCGAGGTCATCAAGATCACGGTGTTCTTGAAGTCGATGTCGCGACCTTCACCGTCGCGCAGATTTCCCTTGTCAAACACCTGATAGAAAACTTCTTGTACGCCGGGGTGCGACTTCTCCAACTCATCCAACAGCACCACGCTGTACGGTCGGCGCCGCACGGCCTCGGTCAACACGCCACCTTCGCCGTAACCGACATAGCCCGGCGGAGAGCCCATCAACAGCGAAACTTTGTGCTCTTCCTTGAATTCGCTCATGTTGATCGTGGTCATGTTTTGCTCGCCGCCGTAAAGCAGGTCGGCTAGGCCAATCGCCGTTTCGGTTTTGCCAACGCCGCTCGGGCCAACGAGCATAAACACGCCAATTGGGCGGCGCGGATCGGTCAGTCCGGCGCGCGAAGTACGAATACTTTGGGCGATCGCTTCAAGCGCATGCGACTGGCCGACAATTCGCTCTTCCATTTTTTCTTTGAGATTCAACACGGTGCGAATTTCGTCGGAGACCATGCGGCCGACGGGAATTCCGGTCCAGGCGGCCACGACGTCGGCGACCGCTTGCTTGTCGACGCAGACATTCATCAGCGGCGTTTCGCCTTGCAAAGCGGCCAGCTTGCCGTTGAGCGTTTCGAGTTCAGCAAGCACTTTTTGTTTTTCAGCGGGGGTTAACTCGACCGGCTTATCTCCGTCGACAGTTGTAGCTCCACCTGAGGAGCCTGTTGCGGGAGCCGCGGATTTTCCGGCCGTCGTTGCAGTCGGTGGTGCCACTGCTGTCGGTGCTACTGCTGACGGCGAATTGTTGACGCCGGCCTTGGCCTTGCTCATGCCGGGTTTGCCTTCCAGCTTGTGACGCAGTTCGCGAATTTGTGTGACCAAATCCAATTCGCCCTTCCAGCGCTCTTCGAGGCTTTTCGAGTTCGCTTCGGCAGCGACGAGTTCTTGAGCTAACTCGGCCAGACGAGCGTCATGCCCCGCACCAGTCACGTTTTCGCGTTCGAGAATTTCAATCGCCACGTTCAATTGCGTAATGCGTCGCGAAGCGTCTTCAACGGCCGGCGGTGTACTACTTTGGCCAATCGTCACCCGAGCGCAGGCCGTGTCGAGCAGGCTGACGCTCTTGTCGGGTAACTGCCGGCCCGAGATATAGCGGTTCGACAGTCGCACGGCGTCGACAACGGCTTCATCGAGCACGCGAATTTGATGATGTTTTTCAAGCGTGTTAACCAATCCTCGCATCATTTGAATGGCGCTTTCTTCGGTCGGTTCCTCGACCTTGACGACCTGAAAGCGGCGCGTCAGCGCGGGGTCTTTCTCGAAGTATTTTTTGTATTCGGCCCAGGTTGTGGCGGCGATGGTGCGTAGCTCGCCGCGCGCGAGCGCCGGCTTAAGTAAGTTGGCTGCATCTCCCTGCCCTGCCGCGCCGCCGGCACCAATCAGCGTGTGCGCTTCGTCGATGAACATGATGATCGGCGTGGGCGAACTCTTGACCTCTTCGATGACGCTCTTCAGCCGATTTTCGAACTCGCCTTTCACTCCCGCGCCGGCCTGCAACAGTCCCAGGTCGAGCGTGCGGAGCGTTACATTTTTCAATGCCTGCGGCACGTCCCCCGCCGCGATCCTCAAGGCAAACCCTTCGACCACGGCCGTTTTGCCCACGCCCGCTTCGCCGGTGAGAATGGGATTATTTTGCCGGCGACGGGTCAAAATGTCGATGATCTGGCGAATTTCAGGGTCGCGGCCCAACACAGGGTCGATCTTGCCGCGCTTGGCTTGCTCGGTCAAATTGGTCGTGAATTGATCGAGCGACGGAGTTTTGCTATTGGCCGAAACTGCCGGTCGATCGCCACTGCCGCCCGTGCCGCTCGCGGCTTGACCGCCCGCCGCATCGGCGGGCTGCGTGTTTTCGACCGAGCTTTCGACAAGCGTCATCAAGTCATTTTCGAGCCGCTCGACCGGAATCTTTGCCAGCTCGGCCGAGCTGCTGCGCAAACGCACCGAGAGCGTGCGATCCAACAACAGCGCCGTGAGTAAAAAGCCCGAGCGAATCGCGTGGCTGTTATATTTCAGCGAGGCGAGAACCCAGGCTTCGCGCATCAGATCCATAATATCGGGCGAAAGTTCCGGCGCGCGTCCGTTGCCCGTTTTCAACTTATCGAGCGATTGCGTCAGTTCACGATTCACGCGCGACGGATCGATATCGTATTGCCGCAAAATGCGCGTCAGATCGGTATCGGCCGGTTCGAGCACCTTGAGCAGCCAATGTTCGATCTCGACGTTGTAATTGGTCCGAGACAAGCACAAGCCGGCGGCGCCTTCGAGTGCGCGACGACAAAGCGGGTTGAGTTTGCCGACGAGTGATTTGAGATTGATCGCAGCCATGCAGAAAAGGGGTTAGAGGATAGAGGATAGAGGATAGAGGATCGGGGATAGGGGATCGGGGATCAGGGATCAGGGGGGCGAGCGGCAAGCGGCAAGCGGCGTTGTCCGTGGTCGGACGTGTTCGGGTTCCATTGTTCGGTGAGAAAAGCAAGTCGGCGCTCCTATGCAACTCTCATCTCACGCTTTCCGATTTCACGCTTTCGATATCAAGTCATTCCAAATTCCCCATTCCAGTTTCCCCATTTTTCAACCGTTTCTCATTCAACCAAAAAACCTCGCGGCCTGCAAAGACCGCATCATCGACGGGCCGGCTGCCCGGGGCGCTTTGCAGCCAGGTATTCCAGCCCAGTCGTGCCCCGGGGGGTTGATCGCCACCGAGTCGCAATGGAGGAATCGCGTCGGGCTTCAGTAGCAACTGCACATCAAAGTCCAGCGACGGACCAATATACAGCCGGACCAGGTGAGCCAGCAGAAAAAATGTTTTATATTCCGCGACCGGCGTTCGATCCGGCAAAAACTGGCTGAAGTCGTCAAGGCCGAGCGGTCCGATGCGAATCCGAATTTTCCCCTCGACATCCCAGACCCTGTCTCCCATCAGCACGTCTCGCCCCAGTCCGCAGTTCATTGCACCCAAGCGCGAACAATCCGCCGGGTCGATCGAGAGCCATTCGCCCTGAAACTGCCGCACCTCGACCGGCAGCCGAAAATAATCGGCCAACATCGCGGAGAGCCCGTTGGCGTTGCGAGCGCGCTGTGCGAACAGCCCGCCGTAAAACAGCACGGTCAGGTCCGACAATTCGGCCAGCGCCTCGTGCTCTTCGTGATAGCGCGACGGTTGCTCGGCCGAGACTTGCAGCCGATTGCGCAGCGGCCATTGCCCCAGGCCGACCAAACCCAACAACGCCTGGGTAAATGCGTCGGGCACTTTGTTTCGATACTCGCGCCGCTCGAACTGCAAATAAAAGCGGTACTTGGCCCACGATCGGTAGAAAAGCGACAGCAGTCGATGATTGAACAGATCGAACCATTCTCGTGCTGCGCGCTTTTCAGAGTGCTTGGTGTCGCGTTCGATCCGCAACAACATCTCGGTGTAATAGCGCGGCAGCGCGCCGTTAACGCCGTTGAGCCCAAAGAATGTCACGCTGAGACTAGGGACCGGCACGTCCGGCGTGGCCGGCGAAATCTCGGCGATCTGCCCGGCGGGAAATGCCAACGACAACTGCGAACGCAATCGCACGGGCTCGGCATTCGGCGGGCCGTCATAACCAATTGGCTCAACGTCGTCGTTCAATTGTTGCAGCAGACGGACGGCTTGAAAAAAATCGAACGCGTGGCCGTGCGTGAACAGACGGGTGGAAAGGGATCGGGGATCGGGGGCTGGGGATCGGGGGGGCAGACTCGGCGCGGATCGGGGGCCTGGGATCAGGGGTCGGGGATCGGGGTTAGAGGTTTGGGCAACAGACATTGGTCAATCGGATTTCGTCATTCGGGATTCGTGAAGGCCCCTCACCGAAGCGTTCCTCGCTGCCTCTCCCCGAGGGAGAGGGATCGGTATCTTTGATCCTGCCTATCAACGCGAAGCGAAGTACGTTCACGTTCTACTGCAACTCTCATCTCACGCTTTCCGATTTCACGCTTTCACACTCTCGAACCTGCCTTCATTCCCCATTCGGCATTCCCCACTGCAATTACACCAACTGCTGATCGCCTGCCCGCAGCGGCCAGCGTTTGAAATAGTTTTCGGTCTGAGTCGTCTTGGCCACAACCTGCGTGAAGCTATTGATCGATGTGTACAAGCCCAAGAATCGCTCCAGCACGCTGGCGAACAGATACATGCCTGTGCCGACGTACTTCTCTTCGTCCAGTTCCAGCGACACCTCGACTCCACGAGCAAATCCGCTGGCCACCGCGCCGCCGGTGCGTCCGACGATTCGCCGTGTGCGCAGCGCGGTAATTCCGTCGATCGTTTGACGCGTGACTTCCGAGAGTTGTTGTTGGCCGGCCTTCGGATCGGAGAAATCGTACAGTCTCAAAATTTCTTGCAACGACTCGCGCCCGCGCTCGGGGTCGGTCAATGACAGGTAATTAAGATTCAAATGCGAGATCAACGCCCAATAGCGTCCGTGGCGCGACGGCGGCCGCAGCGGCGTGGTCGGCGGTCGCAAACAGCGAATGCCGGACAGCGGCGCAGCGGCTTCCAGCTCGAAATACAATCGCTCGCCCGCCATCGCCAATTGCACCGGCAAATCGCGATTGGTCGCCATCGTTCGCACAACCAACGTCGACTCCGCCGGCAAGTGCGGGCGAAAATTCAAATCGACCAGGTGCAAGTACAAGTCGGTGCCGCGGTCCCCTTCGCGCGTGCTGTTGCGCCGCGTCGTGTACCAATACGACTGCTCGTCCTCGCGGTCGCGGCGATGATTGAACGAATAGAACGGCTGATATTCGGTGACTGTGCCCGTCGTCGGGTCGGTGCTGCTGACGCTGGTGACCGAGTGCGTCTCCAAGCCCAGCGGCTGTGTGACATCGGGCACGATGCGATACTCGTGCGTTTTTTGGGTTAGCGAGATCGGCTCGGCGATTTGCTCGAACAAATTGACCGCCGGCGCGCAGCCCAAGCGAAACGTCGTAGCGTCGACCCATTCTTCCATCCGCGGCACCGCGCGGTCGAGGTAGATCACGACTTCGACGTCGGTCTCGGCGCGCCCCGCACAAGCCTTCTGCCAACCGCCAAGATCAACGAACAAAAACTTTTCGCGAAAGGTGAAGAACTCGGTCAGCAGCCGGTAGCCGATGAAGCTGCGCGCCGAGTACGGCAACAGGCCTTGATCGGAGTCGAACCCGACGGGCCGCAACACTTCACTCGCCGGCAACGTGACATTAGGAATTTTCGAATTCTTGTTCGTCGAGCGAAACACAACTTGCGTCGCATGATTGAACAGCAGTTCGTACAGCGTGGCGGTGATGTAACCGTCGCCAAACAGGTACAATCGAAGCGTATCGAGCGACAAGTCCGCGAACTTGGTGCCGCCCAACGATTCGAACTGCAACCGCAACGCGGCGGCCGTGCGACGCGGCGGATCGTACTCGCGCGGCAGCGGCGGCGTTTGCAAAATCGCATTGTTGATTTTAAGCGGCCAAAGCGTCGTCGGATACGCGGTGCGAAAGCGACACGCCGTGCCGTTGACCGGCGCGGTTCGCAGCCTGCTGTCGGTGTCGATCAAAAATCCGTCGGGCAGCCGCCCGCGCGTCGGGTCAAGCTCGAATTGCACGATCGACATCGACGGGATCGGGCTGAGATAGTGCGGGTAGAGTACCCCCAATAGTGCGTCGGTCAGTTCGGGAAATTCGTCGTCCAACTTGCGATGGATGCGGCCCGAAAGCAGCGCGAACGACTCGATCAACCGCTCGATGTGCGGATCGCCGCTGGCATTGGGCTCGAGCATCAGCCGACCGGCAGTCGACGGATAGCGTTGGCCGAACTCCTGCGCCATTTGGCGGATGAAGTGCAGTTCGCGTTCGTAGTAGGGGTAAAGGGCTTCGCTCATTCAATTACAAATTACGAAGGACGAATTACGAAAGCGGAAATCACATCTCCGAGAAAACGTTCTGTAGGGAACGCCCTCTGTGGCGTTCCGGCAGTGCAAGCGATGCTGGTATCTATCGCGGGACAGCGTAGTTGTACCGCAAAGCCCGCAAAGAACGCCACGGGAGTTTGTGCGGATCGGCCCAAACCAGGCAGTGCCGCGACGTGGATCCGAAATAATCTTGCGGATTGCAATTCCATGGTATCGACACAAATCCGCTAGCTTGAAAATCCGTGCTAAATACAGCGAGCGGTCGGGGTTATCCCCATCGTGCCTTGGCAACGGAGAGCTTGAATTGGCAGTGTAATTCCTCGAACATCATCGCCATCCGCGGTTTCGCTCTTTCGCGCCTTCGCGATCAATTACGTCAATGGATCAAAGGTCAATCAAAACCAATCGCGAAATGCCGAAAGTGCGAAAAACACGAAAAGTCAGTTAGAGCGGCTACATCTTTTTAGCTAGATCAGATGTGTAGATACTGATAGTTACAAGCCGTGAGCTTAAAGGCGAACCGTTGCGGCTCGATCTGCTGCTACGATTTAATCGTCCGAATCGCCGCGATGCCGGTGGTCAGCTCCAAAATCGTCTCGAACGAAACGTCGGGGAATGGCTCGACCTTCAGCCGGGCTTCGATCTGAAATTTGAGCGAGAGCTGCTCGCCGGCGTTCCCCTCGTGAATCATGCGGACTTTGACATCGCGCAGTCGAGGCTCGAACCGCGCAATGGCGGTCTCCATCGTGCGGCCGATCGCGTCGTGCTGCTGTCGGGTGGTCGTCGGCAGCGAACCGAAATCGGGCAGGCCGAAGTGTTCGACCGACGATTGCAACTCCTCATACTCGGCCGGCAAGGTAATGTTGCCG
>JAYTAU010000779.1:0-6111 GCA_043737375.1 Planctomycetia bacterium | reverse complement strand
GAACGCTTTTACTTTGTCCATGTTCTCGTTCAGGGCGCTGATAAAAATAACAGGAATACCGCGCAAATTTTTATCGGCTTTTAAACATCGGCATACTTCATAGCCATCCATTTCCGGCATATTGATGTCAAGTAGAATCAGATCGGGTGGGTCTTTCTGCGTCGCCAGTAAGGCCAATTTTCCGTTTGGGACGGGACGTGCCCGATACCCCCGATCCTTAAGCATCGTCGTTAAAACTAGGAGGTTGGCTGAGACATCGTCAACCACAAGGATGTTGGCCGTTTTGGCGAACGGCATGAGCTCGATTGGAGCGATCGAGGCATTATTCTCACCAAGGCTTCTCTGAAAGGTTTTCGAAGGCATACGAGTATCCAGACATTAAACGATGAAAATTCCAATGAACCGGAGTGCCCGATAACCAAAAGTCCGCTGGAAAATAATTGTTTGGAATTTAATTTCGGTTGGACCCAACTCCGATAATTTGCAGAGATGTTGTCGCAGAGCCGTCTGGACCAAAAAAATCTAGCAGCTTTTGATATTCGAAATATTCGGCCAAGCCCCGAAGCGCTTGAGCAATACCAGGATTATCCGCTTCGACTTCTTGGATTGTCGCTAGCAGTTGATCCAGGTCCGCTCCGATTACTGCTTCACGCATTCGGTGTACCAGATTGGGCGTTAAATTCGCCAAACTGTCGGGGGTAAGCTCGGTTGATTCCGCGATTGTCAAGTTCACGCTCTCCACGGCATACAGATATTCAACCCCTAGCTGGGCGTGAATTTTTTGAAACAGCTCCATTTCCTTAAAGGGCTTACCCAGAAAATCGTCGGCACCCCCCGCGAGAACTTCTTGACGGTTCGCCTCGATCACGCTGGCTGTCACGGCGATTATCTTGACATTCTGCCCATCGGCATCGGCACGGATCCGGCGGATCGCCTCGTGCCCGTCCATCACCGGCATGCGCAAATCCATCAATATCATATGGGGCTGCCATTGCTTGAACTCCTTGACCGCTTCCAAGCCGTTTGTCGCCAGCCGAATCTCGAAACCGACAGGCCTCAGAATCTGCACCAATAGTTCACGGTTGTTCTCGACGTCATCGGCGATTAGTACACGGCATTTCGGCTGCCCGGGCTGGAGTTTGAGCACATGCTGAGTATTCTCCTTCGCTTGGACCGAATGTGCTTCACCGACTTTCAAGGGCAGGTGGATTGCGAAGACGCTCCCTTTGCCCACTTGGCTATTCACGGTGATGTCGCCCCCCATCAAACGCACGAATTCACGGCTAATTGCTAGCCCAAGCCCCGTGCCGGTCCCCGATTGTTGGCCGGTCTTGGTTTGTTCGAAATGCCGAAATAGCTTGCTTTGTTCGTCGGTCGAGATGCCCGGGCCGGTGTCTTCGATTTCGACCCGCAGGAAAGGAGCCGTCGTGCTATGACGGTCGACCCGAACGCACAGGCCGATCCCTCCCCGCTCGGTAAACTTGACGGCGTTGCCCAGCACGTTGATGAACACTTGACGCAGCTTGTTGATGTCGGTCACGATAAATTGAGGAACCTCGCCGATCAATTCGACGAAGAACGACAACTTTTTGCCATCGGTTCGGACACGGAACATCATCTCCAAATCTTTGAGCAGGTCGGGCAGGTCGAAAGTGGTTAAATTCAAGGTAGTGCGGCCTGCTTCGATCTTCGACATCTCGAGAATGTCGTTAATCAGGGCGAGTAAATGCTCGCCGCTACGATTGATCGTGCCTACGTACTGGCTTTGACGGGCGTCAAGGTTCTGGTCGCGCAGCATCAGTTGCGAGAAACCCAGAATCGCGTTCATGGGCGTGCGAATTTCGTGAGACATATTCGCCAGAAAGGTACTCTTGGCGCGGTTCGCGGCCTCGGCGGCTTCCTTGGCTTTGGCAACCTCGACCTCGACCCGTCGTCGTTCGGTCACATCCTCCATGGCTAAGACCAACAACTCGCCATGTTGACCGGCCTCTAGCTGACGAGCGTTCAGCAACATCACTCGTCGACCGATTGCCGGAAACGTATGTTCTAGTTCGAAGTCATCGAAGACCGAACTCTTGGGCACGATGTCTTCGAGTAACGTCCGCAGATCGGGAATATCCCACTGACCGTTGCCTAACTCGTAAATCAGACGCCCCTCGGTTTCCAGGGGCGAGACATGGAACGTCTGATAAAAGGCTCGGTTGGCGGATTGCACGCGCAGCGTGGCGTCGAGAATCAACAGCGGCTCGCGCACCGTGTCGACAATGTTTTGCGCGTAGGTTTCGATGGCTTTAAGATCAGCTTCGGATCTTCGCCGTTCGGTCACGTCCTCCATGGCTAAGACCAACAACTCGCCATGTTGTCCGGCCTCTAGCTGGCGAGCGTTCAGCAACATCACCCGGCGACCGATTGCCGGAAACGTGTGTTCAAGTTCGAAGTCATCGAAGACCGAGCTCTTGGGCACGATGTCTTCGAGCAAAGTTCGCAGGTCGGGAATGTCCCACTGGCCATTGCCCAACACGTAGATCAGCCGGCCCTCGGTCTCGCCGGGTGAGACGTGAAACGTTTGGTAAAAGGCACGATTAGCGAACTGGACCCGTAAAGTGGCATCGAGAATCAGCAACGGCTCGCGTACCGTGTCGACAATATTCTGCGCATAATTTTGGATATCCTCGACTAGCGGTCTGCGTTCCATGGCGGCCACTTGATTGTAGGCTTCGAGGTCGCGCCCCGCTGACTACGTAAGTCTTTGGCCGCAGCTACTGAGCGATTCCGTACGAACTCTCAGTTGCCCGGCGATCAGGACGAGCGGGAAGGGACGAAGTATAGCCGCTTCGCATGAGAATCGTGCGAGCGTGTCAAATCTGAGAATCGACCGCAGAGCTCGCTAAGCGGTCTCATCCGCGACGATGACGACGGATGTATCGAATGACGTCTTCGACCGTTTTTAATCGTTCGGCCACGTCGTCAGGAATGTTGATGTCGAATTCTTCCTCGAGTTCCATCACCAATTCGACCAACGCCAACGAGCTCACGCGAAGATCATCAGCAATAGAACTAGCTGGTGAGATTTCATTTCGAGCGAAAAGGGCTTCCTCGCCAAGCCTGTCTTTGAACCACCACAGCAACTGGCCGCACGCCGGACAACAGGAGTCGCCTCCGGGATTCGACGGCTCCAACGAAGTAATTTCGCCGCAGATCGGGCAGCGATGAGGAAAGCCTTCGGGTGTGCGCGTTGAAATTGTCATGCCCTGGATTGCGAAGGTATGGCCGCTAGCCGCGCGGCGACGACGCGCCAGCGACGTTGCCGATGATGGTAAAGCCGCCTTGCAAACCAAGCAACAAGCGGAGTCAGCCAGCCTGCATCGATCTCAACCTCGTCCCTGTAGCGGCATTGATGGTCGCCCATAGCAGTGACACTGACGCGATGGTCCCATTTCTGTACCAACGGGTCCGACTCGCGAGACTGAATGACGCGCGCCGGGGCATCGATGCTGTCAAATACAATCGACCGTATTCCCAGCGGAATCACGCCGAACAGAAACGAGCGAATGAAAATTGTTTCGCCGGCCGACCAACGGTCTGGCAAAGTCTGGCCTTTCACCGGAAGAAACGTAACGACCGGAGCGCAGACTTCGTATAACAGCCGCCGGTTAAGTACTTCTTCCCACGCCAAATCGGCACGACAGGGCAACAGCGACTCGACGAGAACACGCATGGTTCCCTCCACGGTTATTCTGGTTAACTAACGCGGCACCAGAGGTTCCGACGAACCCAATTGAAACCGCTGCAAGTCAATAGCGCAGGAAGGTGAGACAAGTTACATAAGGATGAATTCGACTTGTGGCCCTGACTGGATGGACAGCACAACGAAAACCACTCGCGGCTTGAATTCGACGTGATCATGTGACTTTTTTCTTGCGTTGAACGCAGAAAGAGAGTCGCAATTTAATGAACGCGCGCGTGAAATCGCACCTGTCGTGGTTCGATTGCGGCGGTTGCTTCACGCGGCGCGGCGCATGGCCGGCTGAGAAATATTCTCTTCCGCGTGCACTGGAAACTGGTATTGAGGTGACCAGCGCAGAATCGGCCCTTCGAAATACCGGTATGACAACGTCGCCAGCACCAGCGTAGCAGCCAAAGCCAAGAGGGTAATGCCGCCGTCGGCAAGCGTGCGAATTTGCGGAGTAACGTTGCCGAAAGCTCCGTGCAATAGACCGCTGGCGGCCTGATGAAACATATAAATTCCGTATGAAAGCTGCCCCATCCATATCAAAACCGGCGATCGAAGCAGGCTTGTCAAGCGAGGATGCGTGTCGGCATACGCAATCAGCACAAAAACAGAACACAAGCCGGCCAGCCAGAGATGAACCAAAGTGCCCCCGATCGGGTATTGTTGCACAGTCATATAAACCGCGCCGGCCAAAAAGACCGCCAACAGCCATGATAGATAACTTCGATACTGTTCGACGGCGACGATAAATGGCTGCCATCGCACCAGCACCGCCAGCAAAGCGCCCGAGAGTAGCGAATCGGCGCGCCACGGGGTGTTTACATACGCATGGAACCCAGGCCAGCCCGAACGCAAAATCGGCGCGGCAACAATCGCCGCGATCAATACGTAAACCAGTCGACGACGTGGTAAGAAATATATGAGCAGTGGTACGACAAGATAGAACTGTTCTTCAACCGCCAGCGACCAGGTAATCGCCAGCCAATTGGGCCCAAAGTACTGCGGCGGAGCCATGAACAGGTTTTGTGTAAAGCTCGCGTACGACCACAACGGCAACGGATTTTCGAACAGCCACTGATACGCGGGAGATGACGGAACCGCCGTCGCAGCAAAGGCAATAAATAGTGCCAGCATCATAAAATAGAGCGGGAAGATGCGGCATACACGGCGAAGATAAAACGCTTGGAAAAAGTTGGTCGCATCGCTCTTGTCGAGCAGAATCCCCGCAATCAGAAACCCCGATAGCACGAAAAACAGATCGACTCCGCACCATGTCAGGCTGAGCGATTGTTTGCAAACCGCGAGAAGACTATCGGGTTCGGGAACCACCAAACACGGGAAATAGTGCCATACCAGCACCAGCAGGATTGCGATTCCGCGAACACCGTCGAGTTGCGGGATACGCTGCATGGGGTCTGGAACCTTCGCGCGAGTGGAACTGCGGAACGAAGGTGCAGATGATACTCAACGCGAAGATGCTGTCAATTTCGCTTTTTCACTAACTAACGATCAATTTTTGATGCTGGCCGCTAGCGAAGTGCCGCCATGCCACATTTTGATCGGAAGATTGCCATTATATTATCGAACAGCCTGCTCACCGCGATATCGCGCCGGCGCAAAGCGTGCTAGCACAGACAGTATCGGCTGCTTTCAGACGGCCTATTTCTTGTCGGCAAGCAGCGCTTCCGCCTTGGCCTTGTCGATTTTTTCGAGCAAGACGATGGGCCGATCCGGGGACGAAGTACCGTCTTTCGTGACGTAGTCGTGTCGCCAAGAGAGCAGCACGAAGTCCCCCTTCTTCAATGCACCCACGGTCTTGGCAATCGCCGGGTCTCCCTTGGGCTTTTTGTTGTAGTCGCTGACCTGAATCAGGAACTCGGTTTGTTCCGGATCGCCGTATTGGTCGTGTTTCTTATATTTCAAATACTTCTTGATCGTAAAGTTGGCAAACTCGCCTGAATGGCCGCACTCCTTGGGGCACAGCGATGTCAGCCCGCGGCAGAGCCGAAAGTCAATGCCCCCCAGAACTGCCAGTGTCTGGTGATCGGCCAGCAGCTTCACCCCTTTTCGCTCTTCGGCGTTTTCTTTAATACCTGCAGGCTTCTCAACGGCCGAATCGGGTAATTTTTCCGATCCTTTTTCGGCTGCCCCCGATTGCAGAGCGATCGTGGCGGTAGTGATCCCGGAAAGAGCAAATGCTAGCCAATTGCGTCGATTCATTTTTGCATTCCTTGTTATATCTAGTCGATTTATAATCAAAAGTGTTCGCAATCCAACGATTCGCAAATCATCATCCTGATCCACAAAAACATAGGTTAGGGGCGAACGAAAAATAACTTCCCGATATTTCCGACCCTCACCCACCCTCTCCCAGAGGG
>JAYTAU010000778.1:0-6112 GCA_043737375.1 Planctomycetia bacterium | reverse complement strand
ATTGGCGGCGTGGCATGATTGAAGGGACAAACTGGCGCGGCGTGATCGAGGCTCATTGGCGGGACCGTCCTTGGTCGTTCTGCGGTTTGCAAGGAATGTTGCGAACAGTAACAAGTTTGGTCGCGATCTCCAATGGCGATTGAGAAGGATCGAGGGACGAACAGCGAGGGGTGAGCGAGCACTCTTTCGTTCCCACGGGGACCGTGGGAACGAGAAAAACCAGATTGTCCTCGTTCGTTCCCACGCTCTGCGTGGGAACGGCTGCATGGGACGCTCCGCGTCCTGACTGAAAAGCGAACGTCAATTGTCGGAACGGTGCCGCAGAGCGGCAGAAAGCGCGTTCCCACGGAGACCGTGGGAACGAGAAATTCCCCATTCCCCATTCCAATTTCCCCATTACTCCGCAAATCCCGGTAAACACTGCTGTTGCGGCGGGTGCTTGCACTCGAGATAACGCTCGCGATAGCCTTCGGCCACGTGAATCATCATTTCGAGCACCAACCAGTCGGCCCGGGTCATCACATGCCTGGCACTGCGACTGCCGAGCCCACGAATGAGTTCTTCGAGGACTTGCAGATGCAACAGCATCGTCTGCTGCGGCGTAACGCCGGTGGTAGCCAGCAGATTCGACAGCTCGCGCATTTCGCAGGTTAAATTGCCCGAACCCATGATGACATAGGCGCGCAACAGCTCGCGATAATGTTCGGCAAGTTTGGGGGGCAGTCGAACCAATTCGCCGCTGCGGTGCGATGAAATTGGAGCGTCGGAGACGGCTGGTTCGATCGCCGGAATCGCCGAGCGATGAAGCTTCGACTTGCCGGTTTCAGGAATGAAGTGCGGTGCTGGAATGCCACCAAGGGCATCCGCTACAGAGATTGCGATCGGTTGCGACTTGGGCACGACTTCCAAATCGCTCGATAATAACTCCAGATCGGTGATCAAAGCCCGTTGTTCGGCCAGTAGTCGGTCGGCTTCGAGATGCTCTTGCTGCAAGCGCTGGCGATCGGCCTGCAGGAGCCGCCGATTATCGCGCAGTAGCGTGTGGCGTTCGATCGCGCGGGCTGCGGTCCACAAGAGTGTGCGCGTGGTGGACGAATGCACGCACAAGTAGGCGTCGGCATTGACTTCGAATGCCAGCGCGGTCAGTTCTTGTTCGGATTGATTACCCAAGATCAAAATCGGTTCGTCGTGGCCGCCGGCGCGCAAGCCCTGGGCAAAGTCGAGCGCGTCGAGTTCGCCCGGCTCGTGGCTGACCAATAGCATGTCGAAAACTTCATCGCGCAAGCGGGCGAGCCCGGCCGTGGCACCGATCGCTTCTTCCAATATGACTTCCGACGCGCTGTCGTTGGCAAACGCCTCGGCCAGCCAGGCCCCGGTGCGATGCGCGGTGGTGATGTGGAGCGCCCGCATCCGCGGCGGCATGGCCCCGCGCGGCAGCAGAGGTTTGACGCGCGCGGGTTCCTTCGAAGGCAGGTCCTTCGCGGCCGCGCCGTTCGGAGGTGGTTCTTTGACAGCCTGCATGAAGTCGATCGAGTACGCCGGCAAGAAATTGAATCGTGGGGCCGAACTGTAGCGAAGCGGGGCAATTAGGTCAAGGTTGATAGCGTCGTTTAGCAGGAGCAACCCGCATGGCCCCGCGTCGATCGGATTCGTATACTACGCCGATACGTCATTCAATAATTACCACGGAGGCACGGAGGACGGAATAAATTACTGATGGACTGCGCGATCACGATCATGCACCCAATGAGAACTATTTGATTCGCGTCCATTTGTATCCATTCGCGGCCAACCTCCTTTGTCAGGTTCTCCGTGTCTCCGCGTCTCCGCGGTAAATCACTAGCTCGAAACAACTTCAAAACATGAAAATCGCCTACCTCGATTGTGCCAGCGGAATCAGCGGCGACATGACCCTCGGCGCGCTGATCGACGCCGGCGCGGATCTGGCCGCTATCCAAGCCGGCATCGATTCGCTCGGCATCGCCGGTTTGCGACTCGTGACCAGCGAAGTCAAAAAGAAAGGCTTTCGCGCGCTGCAACTGACGGTCGAACATCAACCCGAACATGCGCATCGGCATTTGCATCACATCACCGACATGATCGCTGCGAGCGCGCTTAACGAACGCCAACAGGATTTAGCCAAGCGCATCTTCACGCGCGTGGGCGAGGCCGAGGCCAGGGTTCACGGCACGACCATTCGCAAGGTGCATTTCCACGAGGTCGGCGCGGTCGATTCGATCGCCGATATCGTCGGCTGTGCGATCGCCTGGGATCTGCTGGGCATCGAGCGCGCGTATGCATCGCACGTGCCGACGGGACACGGCTTTGTCGAGATCGCGCATGGGCGTTGCAGCATTCCGGCCCCGGCCACGGCCGAACTGCTCGCGGGAATTCCACTCGCCCCATCGACTGTCGAAGCCGAACTGACCACGCCGACCGGCGCGGCGATTCTCTCGACCCTGGTGCAATCGTACGGCCCGCTGCCAAGCATGACGATCGGCAAAATCGGCTACGGCGCCGGCACGCGCGACTTGGAACAGCAACCCAACTTGTTGCGACTGGTCTTGGGCGAGATCGCCGGCGCTGCGCCACATACTAGCGCACCGCACGACGAATTGATTTGGGTTCTCGAAACCAATATGGACGACATCGCCGGCGAGCTGGTCGGCTACTGCCTGGAGCAAGTGCTGCAAGCCGGCGCGCTCGACGCGTACAGCGCGCCCATCCAGATGAAGAAGAATCGGCCCGGCGTGTTGCTAACCGTATTGGCAAATGCCGCCGATGTCGATCGGCTCGAAGCGATGTTGTTTCGCGAGACGACGACGCTCGGCGTGCGGCGCTATCAGGTCAATCGCCGCAAGCTCGATCGCACCGTGCAAAACGTCGAAACCCTCTGGGGCCCGATCGATGGCAAAGTCATATCTATCAACGGTCAGCGGTCGAGCTTTTCGCCCGAGTATGAGACCTGTCGGCGGATCGCGTTGGAACACAACGTGCCGCTGAAGACGGTGATCGATGTGGCGCAGCGCGCGTTTGTGGGGTGAAGAGTAAAAAGTAAATTGGGACAACGTGAAAATACAAAAGCGTGAAAGCGTGAAATCGGAAAGCGTGAGATGAGAATGCCGGGTCGTCGTGCCCTCCAGTCCCGAGTCTCCAACCTCACATCCCCAGCCCCCAATCTCAAGCCTCTAGCCTCCGACATGCAACTCCTCGCCGAATACTCGTCGCAGCAGATCATGCTGGTCGTGGGAATTTGTATTTTCGTGTTCGCCATCATGATGCGTACCCGCCGGCAGTTCAAACAGTCTACGCCGACGCGCAAACCTTCAATGGCACCACGAATCGTTACCGGCAGCGCAACTTGCGATATCCCAACCGCAAGCAAATCGCGTTCGACCAATCCGTTGGCCAATTGGGAAAGTATGGAAGTCGAAATGCACGACCTGGCCCGGCAGCTTAAGGGTGAGATCGACAGCAAGCTCACCGCACTGTCGCAATTGGTGCGCTTGGCGGACGACGCGACAAGTCAACTCAACGCGGCCATCGAGCGGGCCGAGTCGTTGGGCTTGTTGGAAGCAAGCCAGTCGGCCATTGGTTTCGTTAAATCGGACGACGTATCCAATGCAGTTGCCACGTCATCGAATACTCGCGAGAACGACAGTCGCAGCGAAAGATTTTCGACCAACCCGCGTGCCATGCGGCGCACGATGCCTGGTACGTTGTACAGTGGGCGGCTCAGCTTGCCGCAAACAGTTGAAGACGATCCGCGCTTCGAACGCGTGTTCGCGTTGGCCGATGCCGGCTTTTCGCCGACGCGGATCGCTGCCCAAATCGGGGCGCAAATCGGCGAGGTGGAGCTGATTTTAAGTCTGAGAGCGAAAACCACGGAAAAATCGGAACTGGTCAGTGGTCAGTAGTCAGTTGTCCGTGGCTATAATGCGGCGCTGTTCATGCGGACTGTGTCAACACACGCAATTGTCCACGGACAACGGACCACTGACAACCGACCACTCCGCACTCCCCGCTCCGAACTCCGCACTCGACCGACTTGACAACCCCGATTCTTGGTCTATCTTTCGCCACCGGACGACTCACGTCGAACCGAGTGCCTGTCGTGCCGCGTTTAGCGGCCGTGACTGCGCGCCGTAGCGAATATGCTCGCGGCGGTAACGCGCGACCTTCTGCTTGCCATGCTTAGAGCACGGGTCGAATCGATTGAGCCAACGCCCTTCATAAAAATATCGCCGAATCGCCGACGGATTGCCGTACATTCGCCTGCCGGTGCGACGATTCCATTAGTGTCGGAACGGATTGCTCGTTTGGAACGGATTTCCAGCGAGCGGCCCCTCTCGTGGACGAGAGTGAGTCGCTCAACAAAATTGCTCCCTCGAAGCGCGGTCATTGACGACCCGCTTGAGCATGGAAGTTACCCGTTTTAAAGGAGTCTGCCGCATGAAGACCGTCCGTCGTTTTGCTCTGGCCTTGGCGTTTGGTGGCATGGGTGCCGCCACGGCCTTGGCCCAATCGAGCGTGCCTGCCGGTTACCCGTCGACCGGCCGCTATGCCGCTCCGGCCCTGTTGCCCTTGCCCGAGTTGAACTCTTCGTGGTCAGGCCAGTCGAGCCCTGCGGCAGCGAAAACTTCGCCCGCCATTCAACCGGTCGCGTATCCGGCCAGTCAGCCGGCGTATCAGACCGCCAAAGTGAATCGGTACTATCAGCCGACTGCTCCGGAATCCGTGCCGACTCCGGCTCCCAACGCCGGTACGCCGTCGGTCGTTCACGGCGGCGATCAATTGCCGCCAGGCCAACTAAACGCCGGACAACTCAACGGCGGACATTCGCCTGCCAACGAGTACGATCAAGCCGCCTCGGGCTGCTGGAGCGGCGATTGCGGCGTTAATTTGCCTTCGTGCCAACCAAAATGGTTCGGCTACATGGGCGGATTGGTGATGACCCGCGACAACGCCAACAAAATGTGGACGACCTACGAAACGGGCAACAATCCGAACCAGTTGATGCACTTTCCCAATAGCGATTACGCCGGCGGTGCCGAAGTGCGATTCGGCCGCGTGTTTGGCGGCGGCTGCGATAGCGGCTGCGGCTGCAATTCGGGCGGCTGCGATTTGAGTGCCGTCGAATTCACTTACTGGGGCGTGTGGGATTTGGGCGGCGAAGACAGCATCTACAGCCCGACCGACAATATCAGCAGCCCGATCAACCTGGGTTTTGTCGACATCATCGCCCCCGGCACGCCAGCCAGCGACTACTTCGACAACTCGCGTGAGCACCGTGTAAGCCGTCACGATGAAGTCCATAACGTCGAAATCAACTTCCTCAACTTCAACATGTCGACCGGCTGCGACAACGTGCAAATTCAGTGGCTGGTGGGTGCCCGGTTCTTCAAGTTCGATGAGTTCATTCAGTTTGGAGCAGTGTCGGGCGGCAACGAGTTCGGTAGTAACGGCGGAATCAACGAAGCGTACTTGGATATCGATGTCGAGAACAATCTGTACGGCGTGCAAGTCGGCGGGCGAGCCGACTGGCGCGTCGCTCCGAAGATGCGACTGTTCGCAGCTCCCAAGTTCGGCCTGTTTGCCAACGACATCGACCTTTCGACGCAGTTGTATCGCGGCGACGGAGCCTTGGCCACGTTCGCTTCGAGCGGTAACAGTTTCAATCTGAATAGCAGCAAGACCGATGTCGCGTTCCTGGGCCAGATCGACATCGGCACCACCTGGGACTTCTCGAAAAATTGGAGTGCCACGATCGGCTATCGTGCTTTAGCGATCACCGGAGTTGCCCTGGGCGACGATCAAATTCCGCCGTACCTTGCGGCTGAAGGAGATTGGACCGATGTCGACAGTGCCGGTGCCTTGATCCTCCACGGCGGGTTTGCCGGAGTCGAGTTCCGCTGGTAGTGGAAGAAGGGGTCGGGGATCAGGGGGCAGGGATCAGGGGCCGCAGAAGTCGTAAACCCCAGAGTAATGCTTTGCGGTGCGGCCAACGGCCCACCTGAAACATGTCAAAAAACCGCTCGGCTCGCACAGGGAAACTTGTGCGAGCCGATTTGCGTTGAGTGCGAAGTTCGGAGTACGAAATCCGGCTGGACCG
>JAYTAU010000777.1:0-2436 GCA_043737375.1 Planctomycetia bacterium | reverse complement strand
GGCGGCACCGCTGGCGTTTGCCGCTGCCAAGGTGGCCCACAAGAGTGCGGCGCAAGCGTTGGGCGTGGCAACCGCGCCACCCAATGGTATCTCGCCATACGTGGTCGGATCGATCAAGGCGATCGAGTTTGCCTGCCTAGGCGTTGCCGTGGCGTATATTTCGACCAAACACTGGGGCGGCTTTAAATCGCACGCGATTGTCGGGCTGGTGACGGGCCTGGTGTTCGCACCGGTGATGATTGCCTATAGCTTGTCGGCGACCAGCGGAGCGATAAAGTTGCCGCAACTCATCGGCATGGGAACCAATGAGTTTTTGTACCCGATCGGTTGTGCATTGATTCTGTACGCTGCCGGACGGCTGGGAACGCGTCTGGCGGGAGGTCCGGCTGAGAATCCGGCCGGCCCGACTCGTTAACCCTTCTGCCGACGCCCTCAGCCTTTGTTCATGGTCGCCATGATCCCGTAGACGATCCCGGCCGCTACCAATCCAATCAACAGACCCACAAACATATTGCCGTAGGTGAAGTCGTTCGACCAATTGAAGAAAAATTGGTAGCCGATAAAGACCAGATTACCAATGGCGAGCGGAAGACCGATGCGTGGATCCATGATGGTCAGGAACACCTTTGTTGCGCGAGAGCGAGGATGAGAATGCGTGCGATTCTAAAGGCGCAAACGATCCACGTAAAGCAACTGGGTAATGCAAACGCGATGAGAATTGCGTTAGCGAAGTGTTGAAGCAGTGACAATTTTGTTCGGTCCATGGCACTGCCAAGGGACCAAATGTTCATTCGACGACACTCTTGTCACGAATCGCTGAAACCAATTTATCAAGTTCCCGCCCCAAAATCGGGGGCCGAAAAAAATCCGCAACCGGCAACTTATTTAATCGGGCTCGCTTTACTCGGCTTCGATCGCTTCCTTGACAAGCTGAACAAAGTGAGGAGTCTTACCCGATGCAGTTAGTTCGCCGGCCTTTTTGTCGGCCTGTTTGCGGTCGGAGTAATCGAACACGGCGACCCGTTTCATCGACTGATTGAAGACGCCCCAAAACGCCTTAAGCCGGACTTCCTTGGGTGTTTTGCTACGGCTTTTGCGGACAGCGGCTTTCTTGGCCGGCTTTTTAGTGGGAGTTTCGGTAGCGCCGGCGCTCTCGGCCGCATCGTTCGCAGCGCGCAATTCCTTACGATTCAATACTTTGCGAGCCATGGACGGGGTTCTCTCACCAAAAAGCCAGACATGAGGGACAGCGAGTAAGCCATATCTTAGCGAATTATGAGGCCGAGGGCGAGAGGCTCGGGACTGGGAGCTTGAGGAGGCTGGAGGTTCGAGCCTCGCATCCCAAGACTCAAGCCTCGCATCCCAAGTCTCAAGCCTCACATCCTCAGTCCCGAGCCTCTGGCCCCGCCCCCGCTCCTACTTCTGCCGCACGATTTGCAGTGAGCCGATGTCATACCAGACTTGCCCCTTATTGGCCCGCAGTTCGACGACCAGTTCGACTTCTTGCATCGGCTGCGACACTTCGAAAGCATGCTCGGCCTTTTGCCAATTGGTGTCGCCGCTGGTTTGGTTTTGGCGTTGTCCCCCCGAAAGCCGCAACCCGGCCCCATTGCCCGACGGATCGTTGAGCGGCACCACGCCGGCGGTTTTCAGTTTGCCTTCGAATTTGTACTTTCCCGCGGGCAGCAGAACTTTGGCTCGCCACGAGGCGACGCTTCGTCCGCCGGGACCGCTCTCGATGTGCAAGCTCTTGGGTTCATTGGCGGGGGCTTGCTCGGTTAGTTTGGTATCGTTGGTTTCGGCCTTGGGTTTCCAGCCGACGACCTGCGTGATGCCTTGCGCATCGAACTTCAGCGGTCGCGGTTCTGTCACCGCGTTCTGCTGTGCCAAGTTCTTGGCCCGCGCCGAGATGCGCTCTTTGAGGCCTCGAACTTGCCCCTCATAGTCGCGCGCCATATTCGGATGAATCTCGTTCATCACCGGCTTGAGTCGCGCGTGTACTTCGTCGATTCGGGCATGCAACTTTTCCGGCGCGAACAGCGGCAATAGTTCTCCGATGCGATCGCGATACCGCATTCGCCAATCGGGATTCTTGAGAATCGCTTGGCACATCAACGCGCCGGGTTCGCCCAGTACGTTGGTGTTCGTATCGCCGAACATCTGGTCCATGCCGTGCGGAAAGAACTGCCATTTTTTATACGTCGGATCGAAGTACATGCGATAGTTATTGCGGTTCTGACAGTAGCCGTCCCAATGACAGGTCATCAGTTCAATCGCCACGAACGTGACAAATTTTTCGACATCGACCAAATATCCGACACGGTGCCAACGTTTGGCTGCGTCGCCGTCGCGCGCGGCATCGGCCAGCGCCTTCAGATCGCTACGGTCGTCCGGGCCTTCGCCCGATTGTTTTTTCAGGTTGCCATCGAATTCTTG
>JAYTAU010000776.1:0-2438 GCA_043737375.1 Planctomycetia bacterium | reverse complement strand
TTACTTTGGCCTGTCGAACTTCAATGCCCGACATCGCGCCACGAACTTTACGTTAGTCGAACTGCCCGAGGTCATGCACTACCTGCACGACCGCAACGTTCGCGGCTACGTGGCCTTCAACATTTTGGTGTTCTCCGACGAGCTGCCCGAAGCGGCACGATTTGTGGCCGGCATTGTCGAAGCGGGCGTCGACGCGGTCATCGTGCAAGACCTTGGCCTCGCCCGCTTGATTCGTCAAATGGCGCCGGGCTTGCCGATTCACGGCTCGACGCAAATGACGCTGACCGAACCGCGCGGTATCGAATTCGTACGCCGCTTGGGCGTCGATCGTGTGATTTTGGCGCGAGAATTGTCGGCCGCCGATATCAAAAAGATCGTCGGTCAAACCGACATGCCGCTGGAAGTGTTTGTCCACGGCGCGCTGTGCGTCGCCTACAGCGGCCAATGCTTGACGAGCGAAGCACTCGGCGGTCGCAGCGCCAATCGCGGCCAGTGTGCGCAAGCCTGTCGATTGCCGTACGATCTGGTGGTGGATGGCGAGACTCGCGACTTTGGCGAGCGAGCCTACCTTCTCAGTCCACAAGACTTGGCCGCGCACGAGCTGATCGAACCGCTGATGAAGCTGGGCGTGTGCAGTTTCAAAATCGAAGGCCGGCTGAAAAGCGCCCACTACGTAGCTGCGACCAGTCAGAGCTACCGCGCCGCGATCGATGCAGCCATTGCCAAACAGCCGTTCGAGTTATCTCAACAGTCTGCTCTCGATTTGCAGCAAACTTTTTCGCGCGGCTTTACGCATGGTTTTTTAAGCGGCGTGAATCATCAAAAGTTGGTGCCGGCCCGGTTTCCCAAAAGCCGCGGGGTGCGCGTCGGTCGCGTCATCGAAATCACATCGCGCGGCGTCGTCGTCCAGATCGAAGACGGCTTGCCCGACGACATCGTCAAGCCGGGCGACGGTTTGGTGTTCGACGAGGGACATCCCGATCGCGAAGAGCAAGGGGGCCGCGTGTATCATGTCGCTCCGCCCAAGGCGAAGTTCTTCCCGCCCGCAAAGCCAAAAAATCCTACCCATTCGAACCCGCCAAACCTTGGCAAAACCAGTGGCACCCAAGCGGCCGATTTCGACTGGCCGCGCGATTTGCATGTTGCTTTTGCCGAAGGGGCCATCGATTTGGCGGCTTTGACGCGCGGCTGTATTGTTTGGAAGACCGACGACCCGGCGATGCGCAAACGACTTGAACAAAGCTTCTCGCGCGCCACGGTCGTTGCCAATCGTTCGCTAGTCGATTTTACCCTATCCGGAGAAATCGGCGGACCGTTGTCGCTCACCGTGCGCGATTCAGCGGGCATCGCGGCAACTGCCGATTGGCCCGGCCCGATCGAGGTCGCACGCAAACATCCGCTTAACGACGATGTGCTGCGCGAACAGTTGAGCCGCCTGGGCGATACGCCTTTCGAGCTGGGTACGATCGAAAATCGTTTGCCGACCACGTGCATGTTGCCCAAGAGCGTGCTGAATGATGTACGCCGCGAAGCGGTAATGCGATTGCTTGAGCTGCGCGAAGCGGCCGTTGATCGCCGGTTGCTCATCGAGTCGCTGCCGGCGCTGCGCGAAGATATTGCCGCAGTCCCCAAGCTCGATCGTTTTATTGTACCGCAAATGCATGTACTGGTCCGCAGTAGCGACCAACTCGACGCGGTGCTGGCCTGGCAACCTGCCGACGGACTGAACCCGCCCGAAACCATCTATTGCGAATTCGAAGATGTGCGGCGTTATAACGACGCCGTTGCCCGCGCACACGCAGCCGGTCGAACGATCGGCCTGGCTTCATTGCGCGTGGCCAAGCCAGGCGAAGAGGGCCTATTGACGCTGATCGCAAAAGCCGGTGCCGACGTGGTGCTGGCCCGCAATCTGTCGGCGGTGATGTTCTTTCGCGAGCAATTTCCCGCGACGCAACTGGTCGGCGATTATTCGCTTAACGCGGCCAACGAAATCACCGTCGATCTGTTTCGACAACAAGGACTGACGCGGTTGGTGCCCAGCTACGATTTGAACTGGGATCAACTCTCGGCGCTGTTGACGAAGATCGATCCCGGTTTGTTCGAGGTGGTGATTCATCAGCATATGCCGATGTTTCACATGGAGCATTGCGTGTTCGCGGCGATGCTCTCGACCGGCAAGGATTACCACGATTGCGGACGGCCGTGCGATCTGCACAAAGTGGAGCTGCGCGATCGGACCGGTGCCGAGTTCCCGCTGCTAGCCGACACCGGCTGCCGCAACACGGTGTTCAATTCCGTGGCTCAGTCGGCCGCCGAATACGTACCGCGGATGCAAACGCTAGGTGTGCGTCACTTTCGCGTCGAGCTGCTGCGCGAAACGCCGGATGAAATCATTGCGCTGTTGGATCGCTACGCCCGCGTGATTGCCGGTTTGGAAA
>JAYTAU010000775.1:0-15000 GCA_043737375.1 Planctomycetia bacterium | reverse complement strand
CTGAAAAGATCAATCTTTTATTTACACTTGGAACTGTGGACTATTTTACGTATGAATTTTCAGTCGGGTTAAACGCGACCGCGCCCTGATGAAATTTTGGCGTCTATAACTTCGATGCGCGACGACTATGAATTATTTTTTAGCGACGAGCCACCCCTTCGGCCGCCGGCACGAATCGCGCCTCGTAAGCCAGGCTGCGAAGAAAGTTTTTACCGGCAATATATTCGTGGCTCGACAGCGAGTCGATTTGCTCCAATAGTTCTTGCTGCATCACGTTCGCGACTGTATAGACCGCCGAATCCGTCGAACTGCCCACGCCGCCGTTCATGGCATTGCGGGCCGCAAAAGCGTCCTCAATTCGCCAACGCATGTCGTCAAATTGGCGACGCTTTAGCACCGCCGGCCAACTGATTTGCCCGGTTGCCGGCGAAAGTTGCATTACGCTCAATCGCTCGGGTGCCGAGGTGCGAGCTAGCTGGCGAAGCGTGTCGCTCGAGAGAGCCGGCGCTCGCTCGGTGGCTGCATATTCGCGGTTTAACGCACGTTTACTCCAAAACGTTTCGGCGTACTTGTAGTCGTTATCGAGCGCCAAGCTGCGAGCAACTTCGTTGTTGATGTTGGCTTCCGAGATTTTCTCGACGGCGTAGCCCGTTGCTCCAATCGCTGACGCCAAACCCTTTAAATAACCTTCGCCGGCAGTCGATGAACTGTAGCCATAGCCGCCGTTGCCAAAATCTTGGTAACCGCCGCCGTTGCCGAAGTCACTCACCGGCGCGGCATATGATGCGTCGGATACCGATGCTCCATTGCCAACATTAAAGTTATTGCCGCCGCTGACACCTCCAGGGACACGAATCCTCGATCGGGAAACGTTGTTGCCCACTCCGTTGACGGTGCCGGGTTGGGTAGCGGGATTGTTGCCAATCGCCGCTGTCGGGTTGTTCGTGCGAGTCGGATTATTTCCGATCTGCGCAAATATGGGGGTAGCAAATCCAAGAGCGAGACTTAATGCGGCGGAAAAAAGCTTAGCGTTCATGTTGGGTACTCCTTTGATTCCCTGCAAAGCGGATTAGGTTTGCAACTGTTACTAGAATTTTTGGAAAGTTCGAAAAGGCTGTGATGCCGCGACTATGTTGCAACGGTTGTGCCAGCTGATAAATATTCTGAGCATCCGATCCGAATCGCTATGTTTACAGTCATTAAAGATCGAAAACCGGGATCATTGCCATCGTCATTACGACCCATCGCCGTCTCGAAATGCGATAAACTTCTCAGATTGAGAAATTTCGACAGGTTAAGTAACCTCGTAAAGGGCAAATAAAATAGGTAAGCGAAGGCAATTTTCGCTGCTGCACATCGACTTTCAATTCTCACGCTCATCCATCACCCGCCTATCAACCGTGGGAACCGCATGCCTAACGCACTACCAACATTGCCGGCACCCGGCGGGCTTCCTTTGTCGCTCAATGCACTGATAAGCCGGCTCAAGGAAGACGAAGCAAGAATTCGTCTCGGCGGCGGGGCCGCTGCCATCACACGACAGCACGACAAAGGCCGGCTGACGGCGCGCGAGCGGATCGACCGGCTGATCGACCCTGGCACGTATTTCCTCGAGCTGGGTCTATGGGCCGGTTGGCAGATGTACGACAGTTGGGGCGGTGCGCCGGCGGCCGGCGTCGTCTGCGGCATCGGCACGATTACCGGCCGGCGACAGATGATCATCGCCAACGATGCCACGGTCAAAGCCGGCGCGTTCTTTCCCGCGACCGCCAAAAAGGTTTTGCGTGCTCAACGCATCGCCATGCAAAACCGCTTGCCGTTGGTGTATCTGGTCGATTCGGCCGGAGTGTTTTTGCCGCTGCAAGAAGATGTCTTTCCGGACGAAGACGACTTCGGCCGGATCTTTCGCAACAACGCCGTGATCTCGGCCGGCGGTTTGCAACAAATCGCCGCCATCATGGGCAACTGCGTCGCCGGCGGAGGATACTTGCCGGTACTGTGCGACAAACTGCTGATGACCGAGGGCTCGGGTCTGTATCTGGCCGGGCCGGCGCTGGTCAAAAGCGCCATCGGACAAGAGGTCTCTCACGAGGACCTGGGCGGAGCGGCCATGCACGCGCGCATCAGCGGCACGATCGACTACCGCGAGCCCAACGACGAAGCGTGTGTCGATCGATTGCGGCAACTCTCGGCGCTGATTCGTGCCGATGCCGTGCAGCCAGTCGCCCCCTTCACGCGACTCGAATCGTTGCCGTCGCGCCGCTCGGGCGAGGATCTGCTGACCCTCATCACCGGCAATACGCGCGACGAATACGAAGTCCGCGATGTATTGGACTGCGTGGTCGATACGGGCAGCTTTGCCGAATACAAGGCCGAATATGGGCAGTCGGTCGTTTGCGGCACCGCGCGATTGGGCGGGTTTCCGGTCGGAATCATCGCCAATCAACATCATCGCGTGCGACCAGCCGAAGGGCCGATGCAATTTGGCGGCGTGCTGTATGTCGACAGCGCCGAGAAGGCCGCGCGGTTTGTGATGAGCTGTAATCAGGACTGGCTGCCGATCGTGTTCTTGCAAGACGTGAATGGATTTATGGTCGGCCGCGACAGCGAACACGCCGGCATCATCAAGGCCGGCGCGAAGCTGGTCAACGCCATCAGCAACAGCCGCGTCCCCAAGCTGACCGTCATCACCGGCGGCTCGTTCGGAGCGGGCAACTACGCCATGTGCGGAAAGGCGTTCGACCCGCGGCTAATTTTTGCTTGGCCCAACGCGCGCTGCGCCGTGATGGGGGGCGAGCAAGCCACCTCGACACTGCTGGACATCACCATCAAAAGTTTGGAACGCCAGGGCCACCAAGTCGATGCCGACGAATTGGCTGCGCTGCGCGACAAAGTGCGCGGCGACTACGATCGGCAGATGGACGTGCGTTATGGCGCGGCGCGCGGCTGGGTCGATGCGATCATCGACCCGACCGATACGCGCGATGTATTGATTTACGCGATAGAATGCGTGACACGCGAAGCGAGCGTCGAGCCGTTTAAGCTGGGCGTGTTTCAGGTCTAGGGGTCGAATATGCAGATGTAGCCACAGAGAGCACAGAGGTCACAGAGAACACCGAGGAGGGCAAGCGATGATGAATTCGTATTGGGCTAAACTTATTGAGGGACAGATTAAACTATTGGAGCCCATCGAGGTGCACGAAGGGGCTAGATTACTAATCTCTGTAGTGCTGGAATCAGATGACAGCAGCAATTGGCAGGCGGCCCAAATGAGTTCCATGAAAGCCGTCTGGGACAATCCTGATGATGACATTTATGCTCAGTTACACTGATAGTTTCCAACCAATCGATAGAATTTATAGAGAGTCGTAGTAATGAAACTCGAACGACCTTCTGCCGAAGAGATTGCCCGACGCGGAAAAGATCTTTACGAGCGCGCCGTGAAAGTTCACGTTGAACGAAAGCATCAAGGTAAATTCTTGGCGATCGACATCGAAAGCGGAGACTACGAGGTCGATGCCGACAACATCGAGACCGATAAGCGGCTGCGGCAACGGCGGCAGAATTCACTCTTCTATTTGATGCGCGTCGGTCATGACAGCGCGTACCGCATTGGCGCGTCGGCTTAGCCTTAAGTTTTCCATCGCAGCCCCGATTTCTGTCAGCCAACGCCGAATCGTTTTAGGCTAGTCGCGTTTTACGCACAGTATTAACGCGCTCAGCGCTCGGCCGGCTGGCTTTCGATAAAATGCTCGATGCCGTCGGCCTTGGCGATGACCGTGACGCCCCCTTCACTGACGGTAAAACCGCGGGCGCGATCTTCCGCGTGATCGAAACCGATCTGCGTGCCGGGCGGAATCCGCACTCCCTTGTCGATGATCGCGCGGCGGACCTTGGCATGACGGCCGATATCGACCCCTTCGAACAAAATCGAGTCCTCGACCCGCGCAAAGCTGTTGATGCGCGCGTTGGCTCCGACAATCGAATGCTCGACCTGCCCGCCCGAGATGATCGAACCTTGGCAGACGATACTATCGAGCGCTTGGCCGCGACGGGCTTCGCTACCGGTTTCGGCAAACACGAACTTCGGCGGCGGATAGTTGGGGTGGTGCGTGCGAATCGGCCAATGATGATCGTACATGTTCAACAGCGGATCGACGTTCACCAGATCCATGTTGGCTTCGTAATACGCATCGAGCGTACCCACATCGCGCCAGTAGGCGTCGCGCTTGCGATTCTCGTCGCGAAACGGAAACGCGAATACGCGATGCGTGCCGATCACCGATGGTATGATGTTGTGGCCGAAATCGTGCGCACTGCCCGGTCGAGTCGCGTCGAGACATAGTTGCTCGAACAAAAACCGGGCCGTGAAGATATAAATGCCCATCGACGCCAAGCAATGCTCGGCATCGCCGGGAATCGTTTTCGGGTTGGGATTCTTCTCTTGAAAGCCGACGATGCGATTGTTCGGTTCGATTTGCATGACGCCGAAATCGCGGGCCTCATCGGTCGAAACGCGTAACGCACCAACCGTCAGATCGGCCTCGTGTTCGCGGTGATAATCGAGCATCGTCCGATAATTCATCTTGTAGATGTGGTCGCCGGCCAGCACGATCACATACTCGGGCCGCTCTTTTTCGATCGCATAAATATTTTGATAAACCGCATCGGCGGTGCCCTGATACCAATGCTCGTCGATGCGCTGTTGCGGCGGCACGACATCCATAAACTCGCCCAACTCGTGGCAGAAGTATCGCCGCCAGCCCAGATTGATATGCCGGTCGAGACTCATCGCCTTGTACTGCGTGAGGACCAGAATTTTACGTAGCCCGCTGTTCAAGCAGTTCGAAAGTGCGAAGTCGACGATTCGATAAGCGCCGCCGAAGGGGACCGCGGGCTTGGCGCGGTCGCGAGTCAGCGGTTCGAGGCGTGTGCCTTTGCCGCCGGCCAGTACGACCGTCAGCACGTTACGCATGGGAGAGTCGCCGTTTTCGCTCTGGAGCATGAATACCTCGGGAGGGGTTGCATGAGTCGGCGGGTCATTCCTTGACCTGCCGAGAGTTCATCTTAACGAACGTTTTGTCGCAACCGAAGGGGCTTGGGACTCGAGGCTTGGGGGTTTGCCAGAGAAAGTGCAAAGCACGACGAACGAGATCGCTTGCATGTATGCCCCATGCGTTTCAATCAAATCGGTGTGCGCGTTCAATTTTGCCGGCCTCAAGCCCCTAACCCCGCTTCACACAGCCGCGCATCAATCGCCGCGAGCACGATGTCGAGTGTGGGATACTGCGATGCAACGAGTTGTCGTAGCGGCAGCGGCACGCCGTCCAATCGAAAGTAGGTGCCAGGCGAATCGATTCCAAACCGCGCGGTGCGAATCACGACCGTGGAAGATGCAGAAAGTTCACACGGTTGCTCGCCGATTCGAATGGTTTTGCAGCGAATCGCGAGTGCGCTAGTATCGCGTGGCAACCATGCATCCGATTGGCCGATCGTCAGTATCAGATCGCATTCGTCGCGCGCGATGAGCCGGCGCGCGGTGAACTCACGCGGACCGAAGCGAGGAAACCCCTCCGATAGATCGACCGCGAACGGATAGCCGGTTCGCCAAGTCAACACCGCATCGGCCGCCGTCAGATTTCCAGGTTGCGACAGCGTAATGCAACTGAACCGCGTGAATTCACAAAGATCGATAGTTAACGCGTGGATGGCGTGATGGTGATACGAGTTGCAATCGTCCGCAAGTCCGAACTCGGACGGCGTATCGAGCAGCATCACGCCGTATTTGGCTTGTTTCAGTTCAGCGGCCAAGGCTTGCCAGCCCGTTAGCGCTACGCCGGTCTGCCGCTCGACTTCGACCCCGTCGGGCAGCGAAGCTTCTTGCACCAACGCACGCAGCACCCAAGCGGCTTCGAACGCACTGCCGGGGTTGATCTGCAACCACGCGTCAGAATTGTTGCTTATAGCGGGTTGATCGGACACAACCACCACGCGCGGAATGCCGCTGGGTGTATTCCCCACAGAAGACGTTGTCGCTTCGTTTCGTACATACCGCTCGAAGAAGCCTTGATGCGTGCTGCGGTAATCGACGCCCCAGCAGACAATCACATCGGCGCGGTCGCGCAGCTCACCCAGTGTGCATGTCGAGATGCCGACGGTTTGCAGCGGCGTGCCGCGTGCGGGGCAATGCCGACTGTGCGGGGTGTCGATCACCGCGCGGGCTCGAGCGGCAATCGTCGCGGCCAGCGATTGAGCCTCGGCCGTGGCTTCGGACAGTCCGTAAATCAGCGGCGCATGCGCGGCGCGCAGCAATTCGACCGCGCGATCGATCGCCGCGTCGAACGAAGCCGGCTGCCCGTCGATCAGACATGTCGGCCCGGTTTCTCGATCGTGATCCAGGAATCGCGATCGGCCCTGCTCGCAACCCCCGACGACATCAACGATGCGGCCATTTTCGATCGTGACCGCCAGGTCGTCGCACGCGCAGCTACAGAACGGGCAGACGATGTCGGAGCGCGTGTTGACGGCGGGCTTGGCCAATGAATTACGAATTACGAATGACCAAGGAAAATCCGAATTACGAAACACGAATGACCAATGTTCTGATAGCGGGCCGGTGGCCGCGCCGCTAAGCATCACTCCGAGTTCGACGCTTAACGATCTTCATTTCGCACTCCCAACTCCGCGCTCCGCACCGGCTCATCTCACGCTTTCCGATTTCAAGCATTCACGCTTTTGCCCTCGGCGGGGACGCCGAGGCTCCGAAAACGTCGCTTCATTCCCCATTCCAACTTCCCATTTACTTCTTCATGACCCAAATATTGCGATACCGCACCGGGTTGCCGTGGTCTTGCAAGAACACCGGGCCGTTTTCGGGGCCTTCTTTTCCGGGAGCCGAAGTCGTCGAATTGGACAACTCAACTTTTTCGTGAATGAGGACGCCGTTGTGACGAACGGTGATCGTGGCGTTCGCGACTTTTTTGCCTTCTTTGTAGTTGGCCGGAGAGTAATCGATGTCGTACGTCTGCCAGGCCAGCGGCGGATAACACATGTTCACGCTGGGGTCTTTGATCGTATACAGACCCCCGCATTCGTTGTCCTTGCCCTCCAGGCCGAACGAATCGAGCATCTGCACTTCATAGCGTCCTTGCAGATAGATGCCGCTATTGCCGCGACCTTGCCCGCGAGCATAGGGTTGATAGGGCAAGCGAAATTCGATATGCAGCGAGACGTCGCCGAATTTCTCTTTGCTGGTGACGCCTTGCATCAGCAAACCATCTTCGGTCATGCGGCCCTTTTCCCAAGCATCGGCATTTTTGCCATCGAACAGCACCGTTGCGCCTTCGGGCGGCTTGGCCCCAAGTGTGGGGCTTTGGCGTTCGACACGCTTGAGAGTAGCGACCTTGGCGTTGCCGCTGTCGAACATTGACATCGCGCCGTCTTTAAGCAGCACGGAACCTTGTGGGAGATCAAATCGGATTTCGCCGTCCTTAAGGGTTGCCTCGGATTCGCGTTTTTTCTTGGCTGGATCCCAGCCGTCGCCGGGCAATCCACCCGGATGAAGCACAGCACGGAATTTTCCGCCCCCCAGCGCGATAACCTGAATTCCGACGTTCATCTTCTCGTCGCGGGCACTAGCTTCGCCAACATACTCGCCTTGCAGTTTGAAGTCGGGATCATCGACCTTGGCCGGATCATCGTATGCTTTCTTCTTGATTTCGTCGGCCTTTTTATTGTCTTCTGCTTTCTTCTGATCTGCAGCTTTTTTATCTGCAGCTTTCTTCCCAGCAGCTTCTTCATCGACCGTCGTGATCTTTTCGACGATCACTTTGGGCTCGTCCGCGGCTTGCGACCCACGATCGGCTATCGAGATTATCAGCACCGCCGCAAACAACGTTAGGAAAAACGGCACAGCAATAGGGCGTAGCATGGGCGGGTCTCTTGAGGAATGAGTTAGGCGGGAAGCGTGTGGGACTATTATCAAACCCGGCCCGAAGAATTGCAAGTAATTGTCAGAATTGATTGAGGCGGTGGGTGCCATGCCCACGGCTTTGCGTGGGCATGAACATGGCTCCACAACAACTGTCGGTTTCGAACAGCGTTGTTCAGGCATGCCCGTTCAGGGCAGTGGGCATGGCACCCGGCGAGGACTGACTGCGGATTGCGGAGAAGTCGCTGCAACGCGAATCCCACCCCTTGCAATGGGTGGGCTTGAAGTTGAAATTTGCCGCGCGTGCATTGGCCAACCGGCGCAATTACAATACGGCCCGGTTCGCTCAACAAATTATCGACGGAGATTTCCCCATGTGCGCCGTTTGTCGTTTTTCGCAGTTGCAGTTCTCGACTATCACGTCAGCTGTTTTCGCGCTCTGCGGCCTGATGATATTGGGCGTTACCACGCCCACGCCTTTACAGGCCGAGGTAAAGCCCAATTCGTTGTTCAGCGACAACGCCGTTCTGCAACGGGACATGAAACTGCCCGTCTGGGGCACTGCCGATAATGATGAAAAAATTAAGGTCACGCTTGGCGATCAAACCGTCGAGACGACCGCCAAGGATGGCAAGTGGAGTGTCGAGTTGAAACCGATCGCCGCCGGCGGTCCGCATACCCTGACCGTTGCCGGGGCCAATAACCAAGTGGAAGCCAAAGACATTCTGATCGGTGAAGTCTGGATTTGCAGCGGCCAATCCAACATGCAATGGAGCGTCAAGCAATGCGCCGATCCGAAGGAAACGATCGAGGCCGCCAAGCACCCGCAGATTCGCTTGACCACAATCAAGCGCGGCGGCGCGTCCGAACCGCAATCCGAAGCCAACGTCAAATGGCAAGAGTGCAGCCCCGAAACGGTCGGCGATTTTTCGGCGGTCGCTTATCATTTTGGCGTTGCACTCAACAAACAACTTAAGGTGCCCATTGGACTGATCAGCACCAATGTCGGCGGCACGGCGGCGCAACGTTGGACTAGCAAGCAAGTGCTGAACTCGGTGCCCGAACTTGAAAAATATCTGAACGAAAAAGAATCCAGTAATCTTTACAACGCGATGATCCACCCGCTGGTGCCGTATGCCATTCGCGGCGCTACTTGGTATCAAGGTGAATCGAACGCGGGCAACGCACATCGCTATCGCACACTATTCCCGGCGATGATCAAAAACTGGCGCGACGATTGGAAGCAAGGCGATTTTCCGTTCCTGTTTGTGCAACTAGCTCCGTTCAAGGCCAAATCGGACAAGCCCGAGGCTAGCGATTGGGCCGAATTGCGCGAAGCACAATTGATGACGCTTTCGAAGTCGCCCAACACCGGCATGGCGGTGATTATCGACGTCGGCGACGAGAAAGACATTCACCCGAAGCAGAAACAACCGGTCGGTGAACGGCTGGCCCTAGCCGCTCGCGCAATCGCTTATGGCGAGAAAATCGAACACACCGGGCCGATGTACGAGAGCATGACCACCAGCGGCGAGCGGGCCATCTTGCGATTCAAGAACATCGGTCAGGGGCTCGAAGTGCGCGGCGAAAAACTGACGGGCTTTACGATCGCCGGCGACGACAAGGTGTTTCATAACGCCGAAGCCATGCTCGAAGGCGACACGGTCGTCGTCAGTAGTTCCGAAGTCAAATCTCCGACAGCCATCCGCTTCGGTTGGGCCGGCTTTCCGCAAGTCAATCTGTGGAATAAGAACGATCTGCCGGCCAGCCCGTTTCGTACGGATAATTGGCCCGGTGTTACCGAAGGGAAGTAGAGCGTTTCAATACAGCCCAGGAAAACTCGAACTGGAGGGAACGGAGGAAACAGAGTAACTGTTGTTGGTAGCGCGACACGGTAAAATTTTGACCGGTCATTCAGCCCCCGGCTATGCGGGGGATGTAGCGATGTGAAGTCGTTTGCTTGCACAACGTCAACTCGCGGTCAAATCCCCCGGCAAAGACTGGGGCTGAGTTCTATTGATTTTTCGCTTCAGTGGTTATGCTAAAAGTAGCTCTTAAGTCACGGTCGGGGTCGGGCCGGCCGCTCGAAGTACAAGTCTTACCATTGCATTCGCCATGACTATCGCACGTTACTTGCCCGCCCTGGTTTTGATCGCCGGCTGCACTTTTGCCGGTTGCGGCCAAGCGCCGACGTTATCGAAGGCCGAGATCAAAGCGCGCGAAAAGAAAAAGGAGTTAGAGGCCAAAGAACAAGAACTAGCCAAGAAAGCCGAGCAAGCCAAAAAGAAAAAGGTCTACTGGGACGAACGGCCCGAGAATCAAAAGACCGCCGAGAAATGGAAGTTGGAACAGGCCGCAATCGCCGCTTATGACGGCAGCAAGTTCGGCAATGCCACCACCTTTGCCGCCGGACCCGGCTTTACCGAAGCGCAGGCCGGCGAACGGATCGAACGCGAGGTAGCCGACGCGCTGGATGTCGGACCGACGATCGTGGTCTGGCTGTTCGATCAGTCGGCCGCGTCGAAGTCGCTCCGCGGCGTACTCACTCCCGCGGCGGCGCGAATGCCTCAACGCATAACTGCAAAAATTGCCGAGGATAAACCGAAACATAAATTGCTCTCGGCCGTCGTCGCCTACGGCAGCCAAGTCAACGTGCAAACTCCCGAGCCGACCGACGATGCGGGCAAGCTGTCGGCCGCGGTCAACATTACCGAAGACGCACAACCTAGCACGCAAGCCTATGCCGCCGTAGCCAAAGCTGCCGAATTGTACGCTCCGTTTCGCAGTCGCGGGTACGAAGTTATTTTTGTCATCGTGGCGCAAGACGCCGCGAACGACGAGCCGAATTTCAAAAAAGCCATTGCCGCGTTGCGTAGCGCATCGGTTCCCGTGTTCGGTATCGGGCCGACGGTGCCGTTCACGACGGCCGGTAACATGGCCGGTACGAAGTCTGCGACTCCGACCGAATCTCAGCAGCTCGAACGTACCAATCAACCTTTTTTCGAAGGCAAGAGCGACAACGATCTGACCGACAGCGGTTTCGGGCCGTTTGCACTCGAACGAATCTGTCGCGAAAGCGATGGCAAGTTCCTGCGCATTCGACATGGCGGTTCGCCCGCCTGGGCAACCGACGGCGATGGAGAGGTGAAATCCGAGTTGTTGAAAAAGTACGCGCCCGATTATGTGTCGCCCGAAGAATATCAAACCATACTCAGTAACAAAGCGTGCGCGGGCGTGGTCAAAGCGGCCATGCTGCCGCCGGCAAAATTATTGATCGCCTCGCAAATGACGTTCGTCAAAGGCGATGAAGCCAAGATGGCGCAAAACTTGACGGCTGCGCAGCGCGCATCGGCCGAATGTGAGCCGGGCTTGCGTAAAGTTCACGAAGCGTTGGCAGAGGGGACTTCCGATCGCAACAAGCTGACCAGCCCGCGCTGGCAAGCCGAGTATGACCTGGCGATGGGCCGGGCCTTGGCGGCCCGTGCGCATAACGACGGCTATAACTTCATGCTGGCGACGTTAAAAAACGGCAAGCCGTTTACCAACCCAAGCAGCAGTGCTTGGAACTTACAGCCGGCCGACGGAATCGCGGGCAGTAGTCAACTCGACAAGATGTGCAAAGATTCGAAGATTCATCTGGAGCGCGTCGTCAAAGATCATCCCGGCACTCCGTGGGCTGCGCTGGCCGAACGCGCGCTGGAGAGCAAATGCGGCTGGGAATGGATGGAGCAATAGGAAGGGGTCGGGGATCAGGGGACGGGGATCGGGAACGCAAATGGGGAAAGTGGAATGGGGAATGAATTTCGTAAGCGTGAAGTCGGAAAGCGTGAGATGAGAATCGCCGAAAATGCGGATTGAGCTTCGAGCCTCCAGTCCCAAATTCTCGACCCTGCCGCCTCAGCCGCCCAGCGCATCTTTCAGCGACTGCACCGTTCGCTCGCTATTGGCAAATGCTTGCGACAAATCCACCAAGTCGCTCTTCAATTGCCGCACTTCTCCGCGCAATGTTTCCAACTCGTGACGCAGCGATTCGATCTCGTGAGAAGCAGGCGACGAACTTGCCGGCGAAGAACCTGCGCCGCTGTGCGGGGCGTGCCCGGACGGTTGCTGCATAATCGGTCCATGCGGCGCGTGAGCGGCATGGGCCGTCGTGGTGTTGCCGCGCCCCATCGAAGAACTGCCTGCGGCGGTGGTTGAGCCGGCCGCTTGAGAAGTGTAGCTGGGCACATGTTCCTCGGGCATACCTTGCCCGGCGAATTCGGCGCGCTGTTTTTCGAGCTCGCGCGGCTCGTACAGTTTATGCGTGACGGTATGCCCCCGGCCGACGGGCGTCAGCGAGATGACCAACCCTTTGGCCTTCAGCGCGTCGAGCACCGGCCGCAGCGCAGCGACATCGGCGATCGGCTCCATGCGTCCCGCGCGGCCGCGCAAGTCCCCTTCGGTTTGCGTGCCGCGCAGCAGCAGTTCGGCCATCACGGCAAGTTCGGTTTTGTTGACCCCCAGCCATTCGTAGGCAAAGTGCCGATAGCGCGGCACCCGACTCCCCCCTTGCACTTCGGCCACGGCACCGAGCGATCGCAAGCGGTCGAGGGCTGCTTGAATTTCGTCGGCGTCGAGCTCCATCTGCGGATAGCGATTGCTCTTTTGATTGCAGCCGGCAACCAGGCCGTTCAAACTCATTGGGTATTGATCCGGCGTGGTCTTGCCTTTTTCGATCAGCACACCCAACACGCGGCGTTCGCTCGCGGGGAGCGGTCTCCATTTGGCCGATGACTCGGCAGGGGGCGGCGTGGCACTAAGATCTGTCATGAGCGGGAGAAGTACGAATTACGAAGGACGAAGTACGAAAGCACTATCAAAAACACTCGAACATCGTGCTTGAACAGGAGGGAACAGAGTCAACGGAGAACAGCACAAACGACCCTCTTATTCAACAGTAGAAACCGGATTAGCGAGTGTCAAACTCCCGCCGACAAAAACCATCTCTGTTACCTCTGTTATCTCCTGTTCAATTTTTGTTGGTCGATGAATAGCGGCGGTTTGCAAAGTATAACGCACGCCGTCATGGTAGAACTAGCTTACGCATGCGATACCATTTCAAGCCCACCCATTGCAATGGATGGGATTAGGACCGGTCGAAAAATAACTTCCCGATAATCTCCGCCCCTCACCGAAGCGTTCCTCGCCGCCTCTCCCAAGGGAGAGGGAATAATAAGGAAGTTATTACATCCGCCGCTTAGACGTTGCACCATCGCGTTGTGGCAGATCAACAACAATTCATAAGGACCGCCAAATCATGTCCCACACCAAACCGCTCGACGGCAAACGTATTCTGATGTTCGTCGAGGACGTCTACGAAGACCTCGAACTCTGGTATCCCAAGCTGCGACTCATCGAAGCCGGCGCGGCAGTCACCGTCGCCGGGCCGGTGTCCGGCAAGCAGTACCTCGGCAAGCACAGCTATCCGTGCTTGTCGGACGCCGCAATCGCCGACATGCGTGAGAGCGACTTTGCGGGCTTGGTCATTCCCGGCGGCTTCATGCCGGATAAACTACGGCGCGATGCCAAGGTGTTGGAGCTGACCCGCGAGTTTGCAGCAGCGGGCAAACTGGTCGCCGCCGTCTGTCATGCGGGTTGGATTCCGATCTCGGCGGGCGTGTATCGCGGCGTCCGTGTCACCGGGTCGCTCGGAATTAAGGACGATTTGGTCAATGCCGGGGCCATTTGGGAAGACGCGGCCGTGGTGGTCGATCGTCATTTTGTGTCGAGCCGCAAGCCGGACGATCTGCCGGACTTTTGTAGGGGTATTCTGGAAGTGCTGAGTTGAAGAACTGAAGAGCAACCACATTGATTCTCAAGCCCACCCATTGCAATGGGTGGGATTTCATGTTGTCCGAGCTCCCGCGTCGAGCATAGCGTGATCCCACGGATTGCAATCCGTGGGCTTGGGTTCTGAACAATGGGAGTGTCCTGAAGTCCCGCTCTTCTCGCCCCCCCGTCCCTCGCCACTCATCCCTCACTCCTCGCTGCTCGTCCCCCGCTGCTCGCCCCTCTTCTCGCGGCATGTTAGAATTGAGCGAGTCCATTTCGCTCCAGGATCTTTTGATGAACAAGCCAGCCGTTGAGCCTTCGCTCGATAAAGTTCGCACACGCCTCAAGGAGGCGGGCCTGCGTTGCACCGCTGCTCGGCTGTGGGTCATGCAGCAGCTCATCGAAGCGACCAGCCCGGTCAGCCATGCCGATGTTGCCGATGCGCTGGCTCCCAAAGGTTTCGATCGGGCCACGATCTATCGCAACTTAGTCGAGTTGACCGAAGCGGGCTTGGTCGCACGCATCGAACTGGGCGATCATGTTTGGCGGTTCGAGCTGCGCCGCGTGGGGCACGCGGATTTGGATCACCCGCATTTTGTCTGCGTCGGCTGCGGCGAAGTGTCGTGCTTGCCCAGCGTCAGCGTGGCGATTCAACCGTTGCCCGGCACGAAGCAATCGAGCATCCGCGACGTGACGGAGATTTTGCTCAAGGGCCACTGCGGGAATTGCCCGTAGCAAACAAATTGGGAAATCGGAATGGGGAATTGGGAGTGAGAGCGCGCAAGTAAGTCCACGGCTTTGCGTGGACGCGGCTGGAAGATCGTTCCCCATGCGCGACCGGGGGGAACGAGATGAAGCGATCGTGCGACAAATCAGCCCGCTGTCATGACCCAGCCGCCCAACCGGACCAATAATCCCGCGACAACTAGCATCGTGGCTACGGCGACGCCCGCCATTCGCTCATTAAGTCGAGTTATCTTGCACAGCCCGCTAAACAGAATGAGCAAGCTGGTAATCATGGCAAAGACAAATAGCGCCATGATGATCGCGCCGACGATCTCGGAGCCTTGATTGAGTACGCTGGTCAACAAGGCTACTAATCCGATCGGCAGTAGTGCAGCGCCCACCACGAACAAGTCGCCCGCGAAGTGAGTTCCCGTACGTGCTAGAACTCGAAACAAGGTCGCGGTTCCGATCAATCCGCCGATAAACAATACCAGTAGGAATAGGGCTTGAAAAAACAACTTGGCACTGAAGAA